>CABSUD010000234.1:0-2670 GCA_902480795.1 uncultured Collinsella sp.
CGGACTTATAGAAGTCGGAGCCTTCAGCGCGATCGCCGAAGTTCCACTTCCACTCGCCACTCAACCAGCCTTGCGTATAGGCGTAGGTAGCTGCGGGGTAATTGCTCGAAGCCGCCTGCATGAACTTGTTTTCGTTGGAAGTTCCCGAGGCATTCACACCGGCGCTCGGGTTTGCGCCATCAAAAATGCCGATGGTATACACCGAGGCGCCCGTGTCTTTCATAACTTTAGCAGCGGCAACGGCGTCAGAGGCGACTTCGGGCTCGAACTTGTTATTCAAGGTCGGCTTGCCATCGGTGAAGAAAATGACGATCTTTTTAGCATCGGCGCGATTGGAGGTCTGGCCCTGCGCAAGCTGCAAACCGTAGTCGGAGCGCGTTGCGCCATTGGGCTGCATGGCATTGACCTGGCTCTTGAAAGCGTCCTTAGTCTCGTTGGTGCACTCCGTCATGTTTTTCATGACCTGGCTGTAGTTGTATGTGTACCCACCCTTGCGATACGTGTCGTTGCCAACCTTATTTGACTTCTCGCCGGCGAACTTGACGATAGAAACCTGATGCTGCTTCGATGCGTCGGAAATGCTCGCATTTTGCGTTGCGATCTCGTCGATAAACACATTCGCGGCATTCTTCAGCGCGTCGATGCGTTTTCCGCCGGTCATGTCGTCATTCATAGACCCCGATGCGTCGAGCACAAGCACGATGTCGAGCGGCGTGGTCGACGTCGACGCGATGTTCGATGTAGAAGAAAGCAATGAAAGCGCCGTGATGAAATCGGAATCGCCCTTAGAAACCGTAGCGCTCATGGCGCCTGAAATGCCAATATCGTTAGTCGATACCGTTTTGTCGGTCCAAATACGACCGATATTTTGGGTCGTATTTTCGACGACGCCAGACCAATCGCCCATCGTCGATGCGTCGGCGATCGTCTCAATGTTTGCTGCCGCGCGAATCTGCTGATCGCGCGACGACGCGCTCGATTCGTCGGCCAAAGCCGTGCTCCCAATCAAGGGAAGCAGTGCGAATGCGAGCAGCGCCGCAATCGCCATTTTCAATCGCTTCATGGTGTGGCCTCCTTCATGCTTCCCGCCTTATGCGCCCATTGCTTGACCCTTCCTACTTTCATGCACGGCTCCTATCTTTTAGTTGTTGCATTTGGGAGCCGAATATCGAATGCTTTCAGATGCAATGCAGACTCTGGCGGGCAGGGATGCCGACATGACGGCTGAGGCGACGGGTGCGACCTCGCAAAGGAGAGTGGCATCCTGCCCCGTTCGGGAAAGGCCGCGAATTAGCTGGATGAGGGGCGACGCGCCACCTCGGATCTCTTTTGGGAGGTTGCGGTCCCGGGCGCTCGGGCAGGCCCCGCCGCATCGCAGAAGGGAGCCGGGAATGATCTACGCGGGTGTGGACATCGCCAAGACGGACCACGTCATAGGGGCGGTCGACGAGCGCGGGGCGGAGATGTGCCCGCCGATGCCGTTCAAGAACACCGAGGCCGGGCTCGAGAGGGCCGTCGCGTGGCTCGAGGGCCTTGCGGGGTCGCCGTCCGACGTCGTCGTGGGCATGGAGGCCACCGGCCACTACTGGATGGCGTGCTACTCGTTCCTCGTCGCCCGAGGCTACTCGGTCGCCGTGATAAACCCCATGCAGGTCAAGGCGGTGCGCAAGCTCAAGGGGCTCGACAAGGTCAAGAACGACCGCGTCGACGCCGGGCTCATAGCCGAGGCGCTGCGCATAGGCCAGTACGACGAGACCAGGCTCGCCACCGACGAGGTGGCGTCGCTGAGGTCGCTGTCGCGCTACCTGCAGTCGCTGCGCGGCATGGTGGCGGAGCTCAAGACCCAGTGCATATGCCTGATGGACGCCCACTTCCCCGAGTACGCCGGGGTGTTCTCGGACATGTTCGGGGCCGGCAGCCGCGCGGTGCTGTCCAAGTCCCCGCTGCCCTTCGAGCTGGCGCGCAGGCGCGCCGACTCGCTCGCCCGCGACATCGCCGAGGCGTCCAGGCGCGGCGGCAAGTCGTCAGGCTACGCCGCG
Source organism: uncultured Collinsella sp. (assembly GCA_902480795.1). Classification (GTDB taxonomy): domain Bacteria; phylum Actinomycetota; class Coriobacteriia; order Coriobacteriales; family Coriobacteriaceae; genus Collinsella. Next base: position 2,040 of record CABSUD010000234.1, read on the forward strand.
AAGATCAAGGCCGCGGCCAGGTCGTCGATCGGCGTGAGGCTCGGCCAGGAGGCGGCCTCGTTCCAGGTCAAGTCCCTGATAAGGCAGATCGAGTTCGCAGATTCCGAGTGCGCGAAGGTCGAGGCGAGGCTGAGGTCCCTGCTCGACGAGGTCGAGCCGCTCGTGCTGACGATACCCGGGGTGTCCTACGCCACGGGCGCCCAGATAGTCTCCGAGATAGGCGACGTGTCGCGCTTCCGCAACGCGCCCGCCCTGGTGAGCTACGCCGGGCTGAACTCGTCGGTGAGCCAGTCCGGGCAGTTCGACAGCGGCGGCGGCCCCATAACCAAGCACGGCTCGCCGTACCTTCGCCGCGCTTTGTGGCTGGCGGCCAACCGCGCCAGGCAGTACGACCCGGGGCTGCGCGCCTTCTACGACAGGAAGCGCGCCGAGGGCAAGCCCCACCGCGTGGCCGTCACGGCCGTGGCGAGGAAGCTGTGCCACATCGTGTTCGCGGTGATGCGCGACCAGGTCCCGTACGACCCGGGGAGGGAATAGGGCGGTCCATGCCGGATTCTTCGCAGGCGGCCTCGCCGCCCGCTTCGCCATGCCCGAAAGCATTAGATATTCGGTTCTCAAGATGCAACGTTCG
>CABSUD010000235.1:0-2666 GCA_902480795.1 uncultured Collinsella sp.
GCGAGAAGAGGATTGAAGTGCAGGGCCTGGACGACGATTCGGATTCGTCTTCGAGCAAGAAGTCGTCGAACGCCAAGAAGGCCAGCGAAGTTGCCAAGGAAATCGAAGAAGTCGGTAAGGACGCCCCGTGGTACATCCAGGCGCTCGACATGCTGTTTGGGTTTAACGGTGTCGAGGGCCAGACGGTCGTGTCCAACGGCAAATAGCGCCCGGAGGGGAGCCCGCAATGGCAGATTGCAAACGATATAAGGTGGCGGCGATCGATCTGGGAACGGTGTCGTCGCGACTGGTGCTGGCGCAGGTCGAGGGCGGGGCGATCGTGGAATCGTCCAAGCATACCGAGATTACCGACCTGGGCGAGGGTGTGGACGCGACGGGTCGCTTTTGCGAGGCGGCGGTCGAGCGCGTGCTCGCTGCATGCCGCATGTTTGTGGACGAGGCGCGTGCCTTTGGGGCCGCGTGCATTTGCACCACATGCACGAGCGCCGCGCGCGATGCATCCAATGCCGCACTGCTGCTGGACGGTCTGCGTGAGCTGGGGCTCGAACCGCAGGTGATTCCGGGCGAGGTCGAGGCGCGCCTGACGTTTTTTGGCGTGGCGCACGACTTTGCCGGCGAGCGCATCATTGTTGCCGATTCGGGCGGCGGATCCACGGAGCTCGCGACGGGTGTGTACGCACCGGAGCGCGGGGTCTTTGCGCTGGAGGGAACGCGTTCGCTGGACATTGGCTGCCGTCGTGTGACGGAGCGCTTCTTCTCCGCGTTGCCGCCTGCGGACGGCGAGCTTGCCGCCGCTGGCGCATGGGCGGGCGAGCAGTTCTCCGCCTATTTTGGGGGCCTGCCCAGCGACTTTGAGCGCGCCGAGCGCCTCGTTGCGGTGGGCGGTACCGTCACCACGCTCGTGGCGCTGGTCCACGAACTGGAGCCGTACGACTCGAGCTTTGTGCACCTGCGCGAGCTTTCGATGGAGCAGATCTCGGCCGCTATCGATCGTATGTCCACGCTGGACGTTGCAGGCATTGCCGCGTTGCCGGGCGTGCAGCCCAAGCGCGCGAGCGTGATCTTGGCTGGTGCCGTGGTGATTCGCGAACTCATGCGCGCCGGTGGCTACGATGCGCTCACCGTAAGCGAGAACAGCCTCCTCGCCGGCATGGCCGCCACCATCAACGAGGTTCTCGACGGCGCGACTCCCACCATCGCCTGGACCCCCAACCTTAGCACCCTCCAATAAGTTGCGGTGAAATACGGACTAAAATCGCCCTTTCGGGCACCAAACAGTCCCTATTCCACCGCAACTCAACAGCCGGCACCTGGGGACGTTCCTTTTCTGCCGGCACCTGGGGACAGTCCTTGCAGGGCGTCCCCACAGCGCCTATGCCAGCTTGTCGATCTGCCCAATCTCCCAAAGCGGAATATTGATGAGCATGCCCTCGTCTCTATATGCCGCCAGGGAGCTCCTCACGCAACGCTCGAGTTTGAATTTTTCGCAGGCTATTTTCAGACTCTTCGCTTTAAGGTTCTCTGCCGCCTTGACCTCAAGCGGAAGCACGGTTCCCGCATGGTCGATGGCAAAGTCAGTCTCTGCATTGCCGGAGGAGGATGACCAATACGCGGGAGTATTGCCTTGGAGCAAAAGCTCCTGTGCGACGTATTGCTCGGTCAGCGAGCCTTTGAACTCCGTAAAAACTGCGGGCCCGTTCAGAACAATGGCTGGCGAGAGGCCGGAGAGTGCTCCGAGGATGCCGGTGTCGATGCAGAACAGTTTGAAGCCCGAGAGGTCTTCGTAGCTCGAGAGCGGCGCCTTTAGAGCGGAAACACGTGGCACCTTATGAACGATTCCGTAGTCCGTGAGCCACTGGAGGCTTTCCTCGAAATCGCGTGCGCGCGCTCCGGGACGAAGGACGCCATAGACAAACTTCTTGTTCTCCTTTGCAAGCTGGCCGGGAAGGGATTTCCAAACCAACCTCATGCGCTCGACGATGCGGGCGGGTGCATGTTTGCCAAAATCGGATTCGTAAGCCTCGATGATTTGCTGTTGAAGCCTTCGGGCTTCGATGAAGTCGCGTGTCTCGGCGAAAGTGGAGACAACTTCGGGCATACCGCCGACAACAAGGTATTCCTTGAGCAAGTGCTCGAGCTTTTCGGTAACGTTTGCCAGAAGGTTCATGTCTGCGGCAAGGATGGCGTCGGCGAGCGGGTTGCCGTCGACGGCACGAACGAACTCAGCAAACCCCATGGGACGCATGGTGAGCTGGTCGATCTTGCCGACGGGGAACGACTCGTTTTCGCGTCGGAGCGCGAGCCCCATATAGGAGCCGGCTGCCACGATATGGTATTCCGGCGCCAGCTCGTTGAAGTATTTGAGCGAGGTGATACCACGCGGTGCCTCTTGGATTTCGTCGAAGATGATGAGCGTGTCTTCCGGCGTTACGGTTTGGCCACGTAGGAGTTCTATCTGGGAGATGATGCGCTTGGGGTCGAGGTTCCCATCGAACAGCGAGCGTGTGCTCGGCTCGAGCATAAAGTCAAAACGAATGACGTTTCGATACTGCTGGCTTGCGAATTCGTTAAGAAGCCAAGTCTTTCCTGTCTGGCGGGCTCCCTTAAGCAAGAGAGGTTTGCGATTCGCCCTTGATTTCCAAGCGATAAGTTCAATCATAAGCTGT
>CABSUD010000236.1:0-2663 GCA_902480795.1 uncultured Collinsella sp.
GCGCTTTCCGCAACGTGCCTCAACCGGAAAGCGTGTCCCAGTATTTGCGCTCGAAATGGGATGGGGTTTCCGCCGTCCGCCTGCTAGCAAAAAGGCCTCCCGAGCTGCTGCTCAGGAGGCCTTTCGTTCGATCACAAGCGAACGCGTTAGTTGTTCTTGGTCAGACGCTCGACGTCGTGGGCGATCATGTATTCCTCGTCGGTGGGGATGACCATGACCGTGACGGCGGAACCGGCGGCGCTGATGACCTGTGGGCCGTTGCCCACGGCCTCGCGGTTCTTGTTATTGTCGATGCGCACGCCCAGCCACTCACAGCTGTCGCAGAAGGCCTGGCGGATCGTCCAGTTGTTCTCTCCGATGCCGGCGGTAAAGGTGATGGTGTCCACGCCCGCCATGGAAGCGATCATGGAGCCAGCCTGCTGCATGGCCTTGTAGGCGAACATATCGAAGGCGAGCAGGCAGCGCTCGTCGCCCTCGGAGGCGCGTGTACGGATGTCGCGGGCGTCGTTGGAGATGCCCGAGATGGCAAGCAGACCAGACTGCTTGTTCATCATGTCATCGACTTCCTGATAGCTGTAGCCGCCCTCGCGCTGGAGGTAGCACACGGTGGCCGGATCAATGGAACCGCAACGAGTGCCCATCATCAGGCCGTCGAGCGGCGTGAGGCCCATCGTGGTGTCGCGGCACACGCCGTCCTCGATAGCAGCGAGCGAAGCACCGTTACCCAAGTGGCACGAAAGCAGACGGTGGCAGCGCGAACCCAGGATCTCCTTGGCCATCATCCACTCATAGCGGTGGCTCGTGCCGTGGGCGCCGTACTTGCGCACGTGGTACTTGTCGCACACGTCCTTGGGCAGCGCGTAGGTATAGGCGACCTCGGGCATGGTCATATGGAACGAGGTATCGAAGACCGCCACGTTGGGCAGTTCCGGATACTTCTCACGGCAGTACTCAATCGCCGCGGCCTCGCCGTAGTTGTGCAGCGGGGCAAGTGGTGCCACCTCAAGAATCTTGGCCATAACCTCGTCGTCGACAACTGCGGAATCATCGAAGTGCCAGCCGCCCTGAACGATACGATGACCAATGCCATCAATCGTAAAGTCGGTCTTCTCAAGCTCCTCGAGCACGCGAGCGATAGCAGAGCGATGATCGGAGAAAGGGACCTCCTCGGTCTGCTTGGCACCACCGTTCTCGGAGTGGCCAAAGATGCCCATCTCCGAGCCGATACGCTCGCAGTTACCCTTGGCGAATACCTCGCGGGTATCGGTATCCAAAAGCTGATATTTAAGGCTCGAGCTGCCGGCGTTGACAACAAGTACGTTCATGAGACTCCTTTGCAGTGCAATACGGTCGACGCAGACCCCTTAAGGCGGCCGCATTTTAATAAGAAGTTATCACAACTTGATAAATAGCTATCAAGCATATCGCCCAACGAGCGCAAAAGAGGGGCCGAACGGCGCTCGGTCGTCCAGCCCCTCCCCTCTTGCAATTACTTGCCGTTGACGATGCGCTCGACGTCGGAGGCGATCATGAACTCCTCGTCCGTGGGGATGACGAAAATCTTGACCTTGGAATCCTTGGCGGACAGGCACCAAGCGCCGTCGCCACGCAGGGCGTTGCGGGCATGATCCATCTTGACGCCCATAAAGGCCAGACGGTCGGCAACGCCGGCACGAACGGCCGGAGCGTGCTCACCGATGCCGGCGGTGAAGACGAGCGTGTCCATGCCGCACATGGAAGTAGCCATCTCGGCAGCCTTGGCGGCAATCTTGTAGACAAACATGTCGAAGGCGAGCTGAGCCTCGGGGTCACCAGCGGCGGCGAGCTCCTCGACGTTGCGGCAGTCGTTGGTCTTGCCGCCGGTCACAGCCAAAAGGCCGGACTTCTTGTTCATCATCTCGTCGACCTCGTCGAAGGTGTAGCCGCCCTCGCGCTGCAGGTAGCACACGGTAGCCGGGTCGATGGAGCCGCAGCGGGTGCCCATCATGACACCGTCGAGCGGCGTCAAGCCCATGGTGGTGTCCATGCACTTGCCGTCCTCGATGGCGCACAGGGAAGCGCCGGAGCCGATGTGGCACACGACGACCTTGCGGGCCTCGCCGTTGGTCATCTCGGCGACCTTCTTGGAAATGTAACGGTAGCTGGTGCCGTGGGCGCCGTACTTACGGATGTGCAGCTTGTCGCAGACGTCCTTGGGCAGGGCGTAAGTCTTGGCGACCTCGGGCATGTTGAAGTGGAAAGCGGTGTCGTAGACCGTGACGTTGGGCAGGTCGGGATACTGCTCCAGGCAGTACTCGATAACGTTGGCCTCGGGGTTGTTGTGCAGCGGCGCCAGCGGGGCGACCTCGCGGATCTTAGCGAGGACGTCCTCGTCGACGAGGGAGGAGTCGCCAAAGTACCAACCGCCCTGAACGATACGGTGGCCGATGCCCTCAATCTTGACGCCGTTGGCCTCGAGGTCCTTCAGAACGACCTCGATGGCGACCTTGTGGTCGGGGAACTCAATGTTCTCGGTCACCTTCTTGGAACCGTTGGCAGCGTGGGCGAAGGTACCGCCGGTAAAGCAGACGCGCTCGCAGGCCAGCACTTTAATCAGGCAGCAGAAAAACTGAATATTTCGCAGCCGTCACTCAGCCGTTCCATAACAGCTTTGGAAGACGAAC
>CABSUD010000237.1:0-2655 GCA_902480795.1 uncultured Collinsella sp.
GGAGGATGTCCTCGGGGATCTCGTTGGCCTCGGTCTCGATCATAACCACCTTTTCTGCGGTGGAAGCAATGGTGACGAACATATCAGCACGCTGGTGCTGGTCATAGCTGGCGTTTCTGCCTATGGCATGACCGTGCCGTCCATGATGCAGGCGCATGCCGCACGCGAACCGCGCGTGGGGCATGAGGTCAAAAGTGATCTGGGTACCACGACTGGATATGCTTGGGCAAGTGTGGTCGCGCATATTGTGTTTGGCACCGACGATGCGGATGGCGCCGAGGCCCCGGACAACGAAGTCACGCTTGCCAATGGCAAAACCATCGTGCTCACCAACACCAAGATCATCGATCGGTTGTCCAACAATAGCGTGGCGGCAACGGTGAATAAGGTCGAGCAGCAGAAGGAGCAGGACGCCCAGCAGACAGGCAAGCCCGGTAGCTCGGATACTTCTGGCTCCGGCTCGGATTCATCGAGTTCGGGCGGCGGCTCTGGGCCGGGTTCCTCTACCGGAGGGTCTGGAAACGGCGGCTCGACGGGCGGCAACACTGACAACGATACAAACTCCGGTGGCCTTTCCGCTGCTGAGGAAGAGAGCATTCACAGTTGGCTTGTGACCAAGTACAACATGCTCGACGGCTATGTTTCTCGTGCCAATGACGTGGTCTCGACCTATAACTCTACGGGAGATCCCAGGCCGTGCGACAGCCTGGTCGGGGAGATGTTTGTTATTCGAGCTGAGTTCGGTCGTCAGACATTCTCGCCCCGGTCAAAGTGGTATCAGCAGTATGCCAATCTGTGGGGCTGTTACACCAACCTATGTCAATGGGTCGGCCATTACGGCGATGATGACGTCGCGCTCGGTAACTTCAACAATAACGTGGCGGCGCTTGCCCTATGATGACCGATCTTGCATCCACCACACCACAATCGCTCGGTCGCGATCCCATGGTCGGCCTGCGCCTGGCGCGTGTCGACGGGTTTGAGCCGGCCATTGCGCTCGGTCAGGACGAACTGCCTGCCTATCTGCGTCGTTTTACGATGCTGTTTGCCGACGATGCCACCATGCGCCGTGGCGGTATCGGCCGCGTGACGCGTGCCGTCAACGCCCAAGGCGAGGCCGTGGCACTCAAGCAGCTCATCTTGCCGACGCGCGATGAGTTTGACGACGATGCCGCTCACGAGGCGCTGGTCGCCAAGTTCAAGGCGGCGTTTCGCGAGGAATACGAATGCCATCGCGCCCTTTCGGGCCTTAAGGGCTTTCCCTGCCTCTATGGCTGGGGCGAGGTCGACGGTGTGCCTGCAATTGTCATGGAATGGGTCGAGGGCGAGACGCTTGCCCGCTTGCGTTCACGACTCGCCGTGGACGATGCCGGACGCCTGTCGCCGCTTGTGGCGGCGCGTCTGGGTCGCGACCTGTTCGATCTGCTCTGCCGTATGAGCCTGGTGGGTGAGGGCTTTGTCCATCGCGATATCTCGCCCGCTAATATTATGGTGCGTACGGCGCGTCTGCCGCTTGACCGGCAGCTTGCCGAGGGCACCTTTGACCTGTGCCTGATCGACTTTGGCTCGTCGCTGGCGCTCGAGCCTGCGTCGGCCGTGGCCGGTACCGGCGGCAAGGCGTCGTTTACGGAGCGCTATGCCACGCTGCGTCGCGCGACGGTTGCCTATGCCCCGCCCGAGATGCTCACCGACGATATTCCCGATCTGCGCGCTTTGCGTATGTCGCCGGCGATTGACGTCTATGCCGCGGCAAGCACGGTTTACGAGCTCATTGCCGGCGTCGCGCCATACGAAGCCGCGCCGAGCACTTCGGGCACCTCGGGTTCGCGCAAAAAGACGCGCGACATCGCGAGCCCCTACCGTCTCAAGATGGACACGCGGCCCGACTATCCCATTGGTGCCCATGCGCCCGGTTGCGATTTGACTCAGCTGCTTCGTCGTGAGCCCGATGTGGCGCTCGCCGCGGCCGAGCAGGCCCAGCAGCTAGGGCTTGAGCCGGATTCCGAAGAGCTACGCGATGCGCTGGCGTTTGTCGATGCCCAGCTGTTCGACGTGGTGATGGCCTGTCTGTCCAGCCATCAAAAAGATCGTCCCGAGCCGGCGGCGGTCGAGGCGGCGCTCTCGGCGTTTTGTGACCACTATGCGCAAAATGTCGGTCGTTCGCTCCGCGGCGAGCCGCTCACGCCGTGCCCCATGGATGCGTCCGGCCGCGCGGTTCGTCGCGCGCTGATGGTCGGCGCGGCGGTTGTCTGTGGCGTGGTTTGGGCTGTGGTCGTGGTTTCGACCGCGCTGCTGGCGTCGGGCGCTCGCGTGACGGCGACTTTGGGATCGCTCGTGTGGTCTGGGTCGCTACCGGGTATTATTGCCGCACTGGCGTTGGCGCTGCCAGGCATAGCCGGCGTTGCCACGGGGGCACTTGCGCGCAATCGGCGCTCGGGGTTCCTGCAGGGTGTGCTTGCGCTTTCTGCCTGCGAGGTTCCGGTGCTGGTTGTGGCTGCATGTAGCGTATTTTCCCAACGCGCCGTGATGGGCGGCCTTGTTGCCGCTCTGGTTGCAACCTATACGCTTACGTGGTTTTTGCTTGCGATGGGCTTTGCCTTTGAACTTCCCGTTTCGGCACCGCGACGCACAAAAGCCCAGATGGCGACTCCGCTT
>CABSUD010000238.1:0-2644 GCA_902480795.1 uncultured Collinsella sp.
GGCTTTCTGCCCGAAACCTTATGACTAAGAAGGGCCGCACGGCCATGACGGCCTTTGCGGGCTCGATTGGCATTATCGGTATCGCGGCGATTCTGGCGCTGTCCAACGGCGTGAACAATTACATCAAAAAGGTCGAGGAGGATACGCTCTCGAGCTACCCACTCACCATTTCCAAGCAGGATTACGACCTGTCGTCCATGATGGGCGGGCAGGGGGCTGCGGATGATGACTCGCCTGAAAACGTGGATTCGTCCGACGACAGTGCCGGCGGCAAGGCTAAGGGAACCGATAAGATTCCCGTGGTCACGGCCGTAAAGGATATGTTTGCGAGCGTTAAGTCCAACGACATGACGAGCTTTAAGGCATGGCTCGATGCCGGTGGCGACGGCATCGATAAAGAGGTCAACGCCATTCAGTACGGCTACGGTGTATCGCCGGTTGTCTATCGTGCCGGCAAGGGCGATGAGAAGCCTGTCCGGCTGGTGCCCAACGCCATGACCGAGGCCATGAGCGGAGGCGCGAGCTCGGCGGCAACGGTGAGCATGGAATCCATGGGAACCTCGGTCTTTAACGAGATGATCGACGACCAGAGCCTGCTCGACAGCCAGTACGATGTCGTCGCCGGCCATTGGCCTACGTCTGCCAACGAAGCCGTAATGGTGCTTTCGAGCCGCGGCACGGTGGGCGACTACACGCTCTACAGCATCGGTGCGCTGGATATCGATGAGCTCAACGATCTGGTAAACAGCGCTATGACGGCTGACGGTGGGATCGAAACGCCCGAGACCGGCGCCGACTTTACCTACGATGATGCGTTGTCCACGACGTTTAAGGTGTTGTCGCCGGCCGATGCCTATCGCAAAAACGAAGAGACCGGCATGTGGACCGACATGTCTGACGACGCCGACTTTATGGCTGCCAAGGTTGCCGACGGTATTGACGTGCACATTGTGGGCGTGGTGCGACCTAACGAGACGGCCAATGCGAGTGCGTTGTCTCCGGGCATTGCCTATACGCATGCACTGACTCGCCAGCTTATGGAGCGCGCCGCCGATTCGCAGATTGTGCAAGAGCAGCTTGCGCATCCCGAGACGGATGTCTTTACGGGCAAGTCTTTCGACGAACTGCAAGGCGAGGCCAAGCAAGGCGTGGATCTGGGCAGCATGTTCAGTGTGGACGAGGCGGCGCTCAAGAGCGCGTTCTCGTTCGATACGTCTGCACTTTCGGGTGCGGCCGGCGGTATGGACCTGTCGGGTCTTGACTTGTCCGGGCTGGACATTGACCTTTCGGGCGTTGGCAAGGACATCGACTTCAGCGACATCATGGCAAAAGCGCCAACCCCAGATTTCTCGGGTATCTTTGACGGTCTGGAACTCACGCCCGAGCAAATGCAGCAGGTGGGAACACTAGCCAACCAGCTGTTTGAGGGCTTTTTGCAGTCTGATCAGTTTAAGGCGCTGTCGCCCGAAGATCTTAAGGACGCGTCAAAGCTCTCTGCCGCATTCTCGACGTATCTTGAGAATGATGACACAGCTCAGCAAATCCTGGCCCAGCTCAAAGCACTCGGCGGCGATGCCCTGGCCGAGCGTCTGCAGCAGGCGATGAGCGACTATGTGCAAAAGCAGCTGGCTCCGTATCTGCAGCAGGCTATGGATCAGGTGATGAGGGCAATCAGCGAGCAGATAGCGTCGACGGTATCATCCCAGCTCAAGGCGGGCGCGGCAGGGCTTATGGACCAGGTGGCGACGCAGATGTCTTCGAGTTTTGCTAACCTGGCGAGCGCCATGCGCGTGGATGCGAGTGCCTTTGCTCATGCCATCCACTTCAACATGGACGCCGAGGACCTGAGCTCGCTCATGATGAGCTATGCGAAGGCGTCGAAGCTCACCTACGACAACAATCTGACCACGTTGGGCTATGCGGACGAGGCAGACCCCATCTCGGTCAAGATTTTCCCGCGCGACTTTGAGGCCAAGGAGCGCGTGCTCGATCACATCGACGCGTACAACAAGCAGGTCAAAGCCTCTGGCCACGATGAACAGGCAATCTCATACACCGACTACATGGGCATCATCATGGGCTCGGTGACCGACATCGTGAACACCATCAGCTTGGTGCTCATCGCATTCGTGAGTATCAGCCTGGTGGTGAGCTCCATCATGATCGGCATCATCACGTACATCAGCGTGCTGGAGCGCAAGAAGGAGATTGGCATCCTGCGCGCGATCGGCGCGTCGAAGCGCAACGTGGCCAACGTATTCAATGCCGAGACCTTTATCGAGGGCCTTATCGCCGGCGTCTTTGCCATTGTCGTCGTGGTGGCCGTGAGCTTTCCGGTTAATGCCTGGGCGCTTGCTGCCAAACAGGTTCCCAATCTGATGAGCCTGCCCGTGCAGGATGCGCTGGTGCTCATTGCGATTTCGGTGCTGTTGACGGTCGTTGCCGGCCTGCTGCCCGCCCGCAGCGCGTCCAGGAAGGATCCCGTGGAGGCCCTGCGCTCTGAATAATGTGACAAGGGACGGTCCCTTTGTCACATTGAGCAGCTTGTGAATTCGAGGTCTAATACTTTTCCGAGAAGTGAACGAGTCAAAATGGACCACCGAAGCGTCGACACTTTTGAGATGCAATTTCCTGCGGTTTTGAT
>CABSUD010000239.1:0-2624 GCA_902480795.1 uncultured Collinsella sp.
TTCCGGGTTTAGGCGCGGCTGGGTTTTCGCCACCCACCGTGCAGCAATACCGTAGCTATTCATATTTGGTTCGAGAGGGGAACCGTCATGGCTGAAGAATTTGATTTCCATCCGATGTGGGAGAGCCTCGGCATGAATCTTGCCGACCACGACATGCTGCTGGGCGCCGTGGGCCAGATGTACGGCGATATGTTCCTAACGCAGAACAATCGCCCCAAGTCCACGTCCTACCTGGACTTTGTGGCTACCAACATCCACAGCGGTCGTATTAAGGAGATGCTCGACAAGAAGGAGGCCGGCGAGGCCACCAAGATCGTGGGCTCGTTCTGCGTCTACGTGCCCGAGGAGATCGTGCTTGCCTGTGACGGCATTCCCGTTGGTCTGTGCTCGGGTGCCGACTGGGCAACGGACAAGGTCGAGGAGCACTTGCCGCGCAACACTTGTCCGCTTATCAAGAGCTTTGCCGGCTTTAAGCTGGGCGAGGTCTGCCCCTACATTGAGTCGAGTGACTTGGTGGTAGGCGAGAACACCTGCGATGGTAAGAAGAAGGCCTACGAGTTCTTTGCCACGCAAAAGAACATGTACGTCATGGATATTCCCAACGTGCACGACGAGTCGACGCTCGTGACCTGGAAGGCCGAGGTCAAGAAACTCGCCGCTAAGATCGAGGAAGAGTGCGGCGTCACGATTACGCCTGAGCGTCTGAAGGCCGCCATCCACACCGTCAATGAGAAGCGTCGCGCCCTGCAGCGCCTCGCTGCCACGCGCGCTGCCGACCCGGCGCCCATCAGCGGTCTGGATAGCCTGCTGACCGTTCAGGCGGCCTTTATGGACGACACGCCGCGTCTGACCGGAGCCATTAACGATATGGCGGCTGAGTGCGAGCAGCGTGTCGAGGCCGGCGAGGGCGTGGCACCCAAGGGGACCAAGCGCATCCTGTACACCGGCACGCCCATGGCCGTGCCCAACTGGAAGCTGTTCAACCTCATCGAGAAGGCCGGCGGTGTCGTGGTGGGCGAGGAGTCCTGCACGGGCTCGCGCTATTACAAGGACTTGGTCGACGAGTCCGGTGAGACGGTTGACGAGATGCTCGATGCCATCGCCGAGCGCTACTTTAAGATTAACTGTGCCGTCTTTACGCCCAACGACCAGCGTATGAAGGACATCGTCCAGATGGCCAAGGACCTGCATGCCGACGGCATCGTCGACGTGGCCCTGCAGTTCTGCACGCTCTACGAGATGGAGTCGTTTGCCGTGGAGAAGGCCGCCGAGGAGGCAGGCATTCCGTTTATGCACATCACGACCGACTACGCCGGCGAGGATGCAGGCCAGCTGCAGACGCGCATTGAGGCGTTCTTAGAGACGATTTAGGGCAATCGGATCGCGCGGCACCATTCGCTGAGGGGGCCGCGCGACCTGCGCGCTCCTTGCCTACGATTTCACGAAGGTGGGCGCTTTATTACGTTAAATAGGCCTACTGAATAGATAGGTCTATAGTCCCGCGGAAGCACATCGCGGGCAAGGCAGCTACAGCGAAAGGAATATCGAGTCTATGCACCCTGCGGTTCAAGTTGACCAGCTCAAATTCACGTATCCCGGTTCTGAAAAAACGATTCTTGAGGATGTTTCCATGCGGGTCGATGAAGGCGAATTCGTCTGCATCCTCGGGCAATCCGGTTGCGGCAAGTCGACGTTTCTGAGGCTTTTGGCCGGACTCGAGACTCCAACGGGAGGATCGATCTCTATGTTCGGAGAGACCATTAAGGGAGCCGGTCCAGATCGCGCGGTGGTGTTTCAAGATTACGGGCTTTTTCCCTGGATGACAGCAGGCAAGAATATCGTGCTCGCCCTGAAGCAGAAGTTTCCCGATACGGACAAGGCGGAGCTGAAGGCCAAGGCACTCGAGATGCTGGAGGCCGTGGGATTGTCGCCCGACGTGTTCGATAAGCTGCCCAAGGAGCTGTCGGGCGGTATGAAGCAGCGTTGCGCCATCGCCCGCGCGTTTGGAATGGATTCGCCCGTCATGCTCATGGACGAGCCGTTCGGCGCACTCGATGCCGTCACCCGCGCTCGTCTGCAGGACCTTCTTTTGGAACTGTGGAACAGGCAGGAGCAAAGGAAGACGGTGTTCTTTGTGACTCATGACGTGGATGAGGCATTGTTGCTTGCTTCGAGAATCATCGTGTTCGGTCAGTCGCCCGCCCACGCCATCTATGAGTGCCGTATCGACCCGGATCAGCACAGATCCCGCGAAGGGCTGTTCGAGAGTTCCGTGCTCATGGGTCTTCGCAACGATTTGATCCGTCATATGAATTTGGATATCAACGGGCGTATTGATTAGCCCGCTGCATATAGGAACGAATACGTCATGCAAGAGAAAGGAAAACGTTCCATGACATCCATTAACCAGCCGTTGAGCCGCCGTAGCCTGTTCGCAGGATTGGGCCTTATCGTCTCGTCTGCGACTCTGTCGGGCTGTGGCGCCTCGGGCGACACGGGCTCTTCCAAGGAAAAATCATCGTCTGCCGAAAAGCCCGAGGTCTCCCAGATCAGCTGGGGCCGCGCCAACAGCGGCAATATCTTTGTCACACTCGCGCAGGACAAGGGCTATTTTGAGGAGTATG
>CABSUD010000240.1:0-2604 GCA_902480795.1 uncultured Collinsella sp.
CGGGCCGTGCTTATCTGAGCGTTATCGAGGGCGGTACCGCCAGCTTCGCGCCGCTCCGCGCGGAGGCATAACTTCTCATGGTTAAGATCAATCGAAAATGGGCGGTTGTAACCTGCCTGATGGCGCTCTTGATCTGGGGCAATTCGCTGGTTCCCGGCTCGGGGTCGGGCTCGCTGAGCCTAACGGTCATGGAAGCTATCCGCGGTTTCCTGCACGGCGTGGGACTTCCATATGAATGGGTGACCAACTTTGTTGTTCGCAAGTGCGCGCATTTTACCGAGTATATGGTGCTCGGCATCCTGGCAACGCACGCCTTTGATTTTGAGGGCCGGCGCACCTTTGACGTGCTGCTGCCCACGGCGGTGTTCCTGCTGCTGATTCCCTCGATCGACGAGACGATTCAGCTCTTTGTGCCGGGACGCGCCGGCATGATCACCGATGTGATGATCGACTGCTGTGGAGCGGCAACGGGCGTTGTGCTTCGATATCTCTTACGGTCGCTGATGTGCGCCAAAAAAGCCGCCTAGGACGTATTGTTTGGTCCTAGGCGGCCTTTTTTTATTTGAGGGCTTATATGAGGCGTGGTGGCGTCGTTCCGTAGGTCGGATTTACCGGGCGCGCCACGCCCTGTGGGTGCTTCTGCTACTGAAGCGCCTGTGCGCCCAGGGCCAGGCAACCCATGATGCCCTGCTTGCCCTCGAGGCTGTTGTTGACGATGTAGGTATCGATGTCGTTGACCTCGGGCGTGACGATATAGCCGTTGAGCATCTTGGCGCACTTCTTGCGCGCGAGCGGCACGATGGGGGTGTGGTCGGCCACGCCGCCACCGATGATGATCTTTTGCGGCGCGTAGCACAGCGTGTAGGTCATGAGCGCCTGTGCCAGATAGCCGGCGAGCAGGTCCATGGCCTCCGGGTCATCGGCCATGTCTCCAGCGCTCTTGCCATCCCAGCGCTTTTTAACGCCGGGGCCGGCGATGAGGCCCTCTAGGCAGTTGTCGTGGAAGGGGCAGGCGCTGTGCTCGCCAATGGTGTCGCGCGGGTCGCGCGTGACCAGGATGTGGCCGGCCTCGGGATGCATCATGCCGTGTACGAGCTTACCGCCCGAGAGCACGCCGGCGCCCACGCCGGTGCCGATGGTCAGATACACAACGTCAGTGAGGCCCTGGGCGCAACCAAAGGTGACCTCGCCCAGGCAGGCGACGTTGACGTCGGTGTCGTAGCCGCAGGGGATATTGAGCTCGTTTTGGATAGTGCCCAGCAGGTCAAAGTAGCGCCATGCCGTTTTGGGCGTCTCCAGGATCTTGCCGTATAGGGGCGAGGCAGGGTTGACTGCGGTGGGGCCAAAGGCGCCGATGCCCAGCGCGGCGATGCCCTTGTCGGCAAACCACGCGTTGACGGCCTCGACGGTCTCCTGCGGGGTCGTGGTCGCGATCTGCTCATGCTCCAGGACCGTGCCGTCTGCATAGCCCGTGGCGCAGACCATCTTGGTGCCGCCGGCCTCGAGCGCTCCGATAAGCTGCTGTTCTGCCATAGTATTCCTCTCTCTGGGACGAGTTGCTCCGTGACTAAAGTATAGGGCTCTAAACCATTTAAGAAAGCGCTATAAAAAGAAGAAGCCTCGTAACGTGGCGGGCGGTGCGGGGCTTCTTTGGTTGCTTTAGTTGCCGGGCCGTCCTTACCCGCGCGGCTTGATTTTATCACGTAGCGACTTGAGGTTCTCCAGTGCCGCGTTAAGCGTCTCATCCCGCTTGGCAAAGTGGAAACGAATCAGATGGTTGACGGGCTCGCGGAAGAAGCTCGAGCCGGGCACGGCGCCCACGCCCACCTTGGATGCGAGGTCCTCGCAGAATTCGAGGTCGCTGTCATAGCCAAACTCAGAGATGTCCATCATGACGTAGTAGGCGCCCTGCGGCACGTTATGCTCAAGACCGATGCTATCGAGCCCCTGGCAGAACAAGTCGCGTTTGGCGGTGTAGAGGTCGAGGACCTCATCGTAATAGCTGTCGTCGAAGTTGAGGGCGGTGACAACGGCTTCCTGCAGGGGAGCGGCGGCACCCACGGTGAGAAAGTCGTGGACCTTCTTGATACGCTCGGTGATCTGGGCCGGGGCGATGGTGTAGCCCAGGCGCCAACCGGTGATGGAGTACGTCTTAGACAGCGAGCTGCAGCTGATGGTTCGCTCGAACATGCCGGGCAGCGTGGCCATATAGACGTGCTCGTGGGGCGCGTAGACGATGTGCTCGTATACCTCGTCGGTAATGCAGTAGGCGTCGTACTTTTTGCAGAGGTCGGCGATGAAGGTGAGCTCCTCGCGCGTAAAGACCTTGCCGCAAGGGTTGGAAGGGTTGCACAGGACGATGGCCTTGGGGTCGTTGTCGCGGAAGGCTGCCTCGAGCGTCTCGCGGTCAAAGTCGAATGTGGGCGGGTTGAGCGGCACATAGATGGGCTCGGCGCCCGAGAGAATCGTGTCGGCACCGTAGTTCTCGTAGAACGGCGAGAAGATGACGACCTTGTCTCCGGGGTTCGTAACCGTCATCATGGCGGCCATCATGGCCTCGGTGGAGCCGCAAGTGACCACGATATTCTGGTTGGGGTCGATCGG
>CABSUD010000241.1:0-2600 GCA_902480795.1 uncultured Collinsella sp.
TGTCGCCTCGGACGTGGCAGCGGCTCGTGAGAGCTGGGCGGCCGTCAGGCGCGGCGCCTCGGACTGGTGCTCCAATATATAGTCGACAATGCGCTGCTCGGAATCGCTGTACCCTTTGTGCGTGCTAATAAGGGAGAGCGCGCTCTTGCTGCTATCGGTCATGGATGGCTCCTGGTTGGCATTGAAAATTGGACTCGTTTTTCAATGCCATAGTATACGGGCATTTTCAATTACAAGATACACCTTGCCGTTTCAAGTGTTGATGGTTCACTTACCGTTTACGGTTATGAAAGAACCTTTCACCGGAGAATTGCGCCCTGTCTCTTCTCACGCAGACGGTAGGTTGGTATCTTTCAAGTGTGGAAAAACGCGCATTGAAGCGCGTGTAGGGGAGCGCCTGCGGGCGCAAAACTTAAAAAGGAGGGACACATGGCTAAGTTTGACATCATCGCCGCGACCGGTTGCCCGACCGGCATTGCGCACACCTTCATGGCGAAGGAGGCGCTGGAGAAGGCAGCTGCCGAGCGAGGTCTGACCATTAAGGTCGAGACTCATGGCCAGGTCGGTGTCGAGAACGAGCTCACCAAGAGCGAGATCGCCGGTGCCAAGGCCGTCGTCGTCGCAGCCGATAAGGATGTCCAGGCTGAGCGTTTCGCCGGTAAGCCCATGGTTTCCGTCGGCGTTTCCAAGGCCCTGTCCGTCGAGGCCGCCGGAAAGCTGATCGACCGCGCGCTCGCCGCCAAGGGCGACGACACGGTTGCCGCTGCCGCTGATGTCGAGGACGAGGTCGAGGAGAAGGAGTCCATCGGCCACGTCATCTATAAGCACCTCATGAATGGCGTCAGCCACATGCTGGTCTTCGTCGTCGCCGGTGGTGTTCTGACCGCCGTATCGTTCCTGTGGGGCATTACGTCCTTCGATTCGACGGCTGCCGACTACAACAGCTTTGCCGCGATGCTCAAGATTATCGGCGGCATCGCCATGAACCTCATGGTTCCGGTGCTCTCCGCTTACATCGCCGAGTCTATCGGCAAGCGCCCGGCGCTCGTTCCCGGTTTCGTCGCCGGTATGATCGCCATCCAGGGTCTGCCCGTTAACGCCGATACCGGCATGATCGACGCCGGTGGTGCAGGTGTGGGCTTTGGCTTCCTGGGCGGCATCGTCGGCGGCTTCCTCGCTGGCTATGTCATCCTGCTCCTCGAGAAGGTCTTTGCCGGTCTGCCCAAGAACCTGGACGGCCTCAAGGCTATCTTCCTGTACCCGCTGTTCTCGACGGCTATCGTCGGTCTGGTCATGCTCGGCATCTCCGGCCCCATGGCTGCCATCAACACCGCCATGATGGACTTCCTCAAGGGCCTGTCCGCCTCTGGCGCCGTTGTCCTGGGTCTTGCCATCGGCTGCATGTGCGCCTTTGACATGGGCGGCCCGGTCAACAAGGCTGCTTACGTCACCGGTACCGCTATGCTCACCGAGGCTCTGGCCGCCGGTGTCGGTACCGACACCTACAACTTCGGCACCAACTTCATGGCTGCCGTCTCCGCCGCTTGCATCGTACCGCCGCTGATCACCACCTTCGCCGTCGTTGTCGGCAAGAAGTACTTCAGCCAGGAGGACCACGACGCCGGTGTCGTCAACCTCATTCTTGGTTGCACCCACATCACCGAGGGCGCCATTCCGTTCATGACCAAGAACATCTGGCCCGTTATGCCCATCATGATGCTCGGTTCCTCCATCGCTTCGATCCTGACCATTATGTTCAACGTTCACGATCCGGCGCCCCACGGTGGCTTCCTGGTCCTGCCCGTTGTCGAGAACGGTCCGCTGTGGGTCCTCGCGATCCTCATCGGCGCTGTGGTCGGTGGCATCCTGTTCGTGGCCTTCAAGAAGTACGACTTCGAGAAGAACCAGAAGGCCGCTCCTGCAGCCAAGCCGGTCGAGGCTCCCAAGGCCGCTGCCGTCGAGGCCCCCAAGGCCGAGGCTGCTGACTTCGTGAAGGTCGAGAACGTCTTTGTCGCCGAGGACTTCGCTTCTCGTGACGAGGCTCTGAGCTTTGTCTCCAACCAGGCCGTCAAGGCCGGTATCGCCGGCGACGCCGACGCCGTGATGAACGCCTTCCTGGCCCGCGAGGCCGAGGGCACCACGGGCATGATGGAGGGCTTCGCCATTCCGCATGCCAAGTCCGATGCCATTACCGAGGCTGCCGTTATCGTCGTCAAGGACGACTCTGGCGTGACCGGTTGGGATACCATGGACGGCGCTCCCGTCAACGTGGCCATCGCCCTGCTCATCCCGGGTGCACAGGCTGGCACCACGCACCTCAAGATCCTGTCCAAGGTCGCCGAGGCGCTCATGGACGAGGACTTCCGTGCCACCGTCAAGGGTTCCACCGACGCCGCCGAGATCGCCAAGACGATCAACGCCCGCCTGGTCTAATCCAGCAGTTAGCGAATAATATCGCCCCTTGCAACAAAGGCGGAGACCCTCACCAGGGCCTCCGCCTTTTTCATCCCCAAATAAGTTGCGGTGAAATAGGGACTGTTTAAACGATTCAGCCCCAAATTCAATCCCTATTTCACCGCAACTTACAAAAGTGCATAGAT
>CABSUD010000242.1:0-2595 GCA_902480795.1 uncultured Collinsella sp.
ACGACCTCGAGCTGATGCCGTTAGGCGGAGGCTATATGGTGCGACGCGAACGCTTGATGAATGAGCTTATCGCCAAGGGCCGAAAGGCCGGCATCGTGGTTCTTTATGCACCCGACGGGTTTGGGAAGACCTCGGTGCTGCTGCAGTACACCCATGAGGTTAAATGCGACCCGACGCGAGGCCCCGTGCGGATTATCGAGGCCGATCGCGCCACTGGGCGCGAGGTGTTTATGCAGCTTGAGGTGGTTGCCGAAGAACTCAAAGACAAACCGCACTCCCTTATCGCGATTGATAATGTGCCAAACCTCGATCAGCACGATACCGAAGATCTCATCGACAGGATTCGCGGCCTGCGCGCTATGGGGGTAGGGGTCTTTATCTCCTGCCGTCCTTCAAATCGTCAGCTGATTCATGGACTGGGCGATTCGGTTAAGATCAATGCGCAGATGCTCAAGGTGCATGCCTATGAGTATTCGGCGTGGGCATCGGCGTTTTCGATCAGCACATCGCTCGACTTTTATCAGCTCACGCAGGGCGTGCCCGAGCTCGTTTCGGCATTGCAGACGGGTCTGTATGGCCAAGGCGATGTAGCCGGTCTGCTCGAAAACGAGATTGTCAACGTATATGGCGCGGCACTTGTCGATCTGGCTTCGCTCGACAATAATGCGCTGTTTTGCGTGGCATGTCTCATGGTTTTGATGGGCGAGGGCAATATCGCAGAACTCGAGGCTTGCGGGGTGAGGCTGTCGATGGTCGACCAGTCCTACTTTGTACGCGACTACCCGATCTTTGGCTTGGATCCCGCCGAGCGGAGTTTTACGTGTCTGGGCACGGAGGATAACGGACGCTTGCGTTTGCGTAAGTTGGTGGCCGAGGTTCGCCCCGAACTTGTTCCGAGGGCGGCCCGGATTTTGCTTAAGGCGGGCCGATGCGATGCGGCGATGGGCCTGGCGGACGCCTTTTTGGACCGTGAGGCGGTTCTTGAACTTGCTGGACAGTATGGGGTCGATCTGGCTCTGACGGGGCATGGGGCCGATATCTGCCGAGCAGCGTTGGGCACGATCGATGCCGACGATCCGGCTCCAGAGCCAACGCCTGCCGAGGCGCTTGGCGTATATCTGGCAGCGGTCAGCGTGTCCAATACAAAGCTCGCCCGCTATATGGCATCGGTCATCGAGCGCGAGGGCGAACGGGCGGCCTGCGAAATAGACCCTGTCTCATGGAGGGTGGCCCAGACACTGACGGCTGTTTGCTATGGGGACAACGGGCTTGGGCTTCCTACGAACCTGGCCGTGCCAGAAATTGAGACATCCCATACCGCACTCGATATGTTGTCTGCGCATATCGAGGTCAAGCGCTGCCTGACCGAACGGGGAGATGACAGCGGCGTTCTACAGCAGCTCAAAACGAGCAAGGCCTATGACTGCGAGCTCGACATCGCGGGGATTGTTATACGGGCCGATAGCATGCTGGTGGAGCTCTTTGATGGGTCGTTTGCGGGAACCGACGAGCGCGACGACGAGATGACGGTGGTGCGGGAGGCGCTCGACGTACGTGGGCTTAAGGCGATGGCTATCTGGGTGCGCATGGTGTTGGCGGCACGGCGGCTCCTTTCCGGCTTGCCGGTAACCGACGACGCGGCGTTCAACGAGCTCGATCGTTTTGCCGTGCGCATGCGCGACAACCAGATTCAGCTGTTTGGCCTGTTGCTAGAAGGCTGGCAGTCGCTGGCAGAGGGACGGCCGGTTAATGCAAAGTTCCGTGCGGTCCAAGTGCTCAAACTTGCCGAGGAGTCGATTGCGTACATGCGCGATAACGCATTGCTGCTGGAGCGCGCGGCATATCTGCGTAACACCTCGATGGTTTCGGTGCGCGAGGAAGCGGAGCTACTCGATATAAGCCAGACACAGGTTGGTGGAGCGGAGGCCTGGATGGTGGCGCTGCATTTGGCCTGTGCGGGCCGAGACAGCGATCTTGCGGCCTGGATGTCCATGAATCGTGCTGGGATTCTAGAGCCATCGTATCGGCTCTTTGCGCGCCTTGCCATGCATTGTCTGGGCGAGCCGGCGGCCAGGATACGCAAGAAGCTTCCCGTGCGCGAGCTATCGCGGTATTCGCTGCGCGACGATTTGGAAGGGGAGGGCGAGCGCCTGTTCCAGGCCGGCGAGGTTGAAGCCGTTGATACCATCGACCATATCGAGATTCGCATGTTTGGTGCGTTTCGCGCCGAGCGCGACGGGTTTCCCATCACGGACAAAATGTGGCGCCGCAAGAAGGCGGCGACACTTGCCGAGCGGCTTGCGCTGGGCATGGATGCGCTCGTCGATCGTGAGACGCTGGCCATGGAGCTGTGGCCCCATGCCGAGTTCAATAGCGCCCGCAATAACCTGTACTCGACGATATCGCGCTTGCGGTCGGCTTTGGGGCCGACGCCAGACGGCAAGTCGTGTGTGCTCATCCAAAATGAATGCATCGGACTCAACGGCGACTACGTCAAGACCGATGTACGACTGTTTGACCAGATAAGCCGCGAGGTTTTGGGAAATCGCACGGGTGCGCGCGGGCCCCATTTAGTTGAGCTGTGCCTTAAGATTG
>CABSUD010000243.1:0-2594 GCA_902480795.1 uncultured Collinsella sp.
CGCCAACCGATTCACATATGGTCATTCGAATCAGAGGGTGATTGAAACGACGCCCCTGACTGAACACATGCTCGAAATCTTGCCGAGACTTAATAGTCTTCATGCGAGATGTGTGTATCGCTGCTAGACAGTGAGACGCTTGCGGCCCTTGGCGCGACGACGGGCGAGCACGGCACGACCACCCTTAGTGGCCATACGGGCACGGAAGCCATGGGTCTTGGCACGCTTACGCTTATTAGGCTGATACGTACGCTTCATCTTAAGTTCCTCCTGCTGCATTTCGAGTGTCCGCGGGGGCGCGGACGCAGATATAGACACGTGAGCTTGAAGATTGTAGGGAAATCAATGTTCAAATGTCAAGAAATCAAAGGTAAAAGGTTGCGCAGTTCACACGGTTCCCCCATAAGCCGAGCTCGATTTAGCGGTGCATGGCAACTTTTCACGATATTTCATCGAGTTTTCAACAGGTCATGTTGGCAATGTTGAGAACTTTTCGTCCGTTTTCCAAAGTTTTCAACAGGTTTTGAAAGTTGTCGAAAGATGAGAAACATTGCACGGTGAGCTACTATTTGTTCGAAACCTTTTGAAAGATTGCGAGCGGCATGTCTGACGACTTTTACACCATGGTCGATTCCGGAGACCCGGCACCCGACAACGAGCACATCACCGGCGTGCGCGAAGAGCGTGAGGAAGGCGAGCAGACGACCACGCAGGCGCCAAAAGCCATGTACGCCGCGCGCATCGCCGTCTACGACGACATGCTATCGACACCGCGTGTGATCGTCATTGATCCACAAGATGTCCGCACGTATTTGGAAGAGACGACCAACACCGTCTACCAGTGCATGAAAGAACAAGGTGGCCATATCTCGCTCATGGTCATCCGCGAGATTGTCGAAAACTTTATCCACGCGCACTTTGCCGAGCCCATCATCTCGATTCTGGACGGCGGAGACACCATCCGCTTTGCTGATCAAGGACCCGGCATCGACGACAAGGAACGCGCTTTCGACTTTGGCGTTACCAGCGCAAACAGCAAGATGAAGCGCTATATCCGTGGAACCGGAGCAGGGTTTCCCATGGTGCAGGAGTATTTGGAAAACGCCGGCGGTGCCGTATCCATCGAGGACAACATGGGCAACGGCACCGTGGTTACGGTAAGCCTGAACCCTAAACGAGTGCAGGAAATCGAGCGTGCCGGCGGACGCGGTGCTGCCGTGCGGCCCGAGACGGAGCAGCCCACATATCCCCTGCCGGGAGCTTTTGCGCAGCAGCCCATGGCAACGCAGCAGATGCAGCCCCCCATGAGGCAGATGCAGCAGCCCGGAATGCTTCCCACACAAGAGCCCCAGGCGACATCGATGTCGATGCCGCCAAACATGCCAGAGGCCGTGCCGCTGGCGGATCAGGATGCAGCAGCAATGCAGCAGGCGACGGGCGCACCGGGTGGCCAGCAAATGGGCTATCAGCCGTACCAGCAGGGATATCCATATCAGCAGATGCCGCAGCAGCAGTACAACCCCTGGGCCCAGCAGATGCCTCCGCAGCCTTACCAACAGTGGCCTCAAAGTTTTCAACAGCAAATGCCGCCGACGCAGAGTTCTCAACAACCAGCAGCTCAAATGATGTATCCTAATGCAGCAAATCAGTATGCGCAGCCACAACCGGACGTGTTCGTAAGCGATCGCGGCAACGCCGCGCTGGGCTATTTGGCGCAAAATCAAGCGTGCGGTGCAACCGATCTGGCGAGGGCGTTTGGAAACTCGGCCCCCACTTGGTCACGCACGCTCAATGACTTGGCGCAGGCTGGCTTGGTCATCAAGCATGGCCAGAAATACCATCTGACCGAACTCGGCGCCGCTCGCGTGCGAGCTCAGAGCTAAAGAACGGGAGAGACAGTGGACGAGGAAGCAAGCATCATCCTGGGGGACGCCATCGCCTTTTGCCAGCGCGACGGCCAAGATGCACGCCTCATCAACATGCTGGGGCAATCGCGCGCCATAAGCCTGACCGAAGATACGCTCACGATCGAGGCCCCCTCGCGCTTTGCCATCGCGCAGCTCAAAAAGCATCAGCCGACTATTGAGGCCTATCTGGAAGAAATCGCCTTTGCACCGATCGCGCTCGACATTGTGGCACCGCAAGGCGCCGCGACGGAACCCACTGCCGCGACGGCGGCCGCCACGGCTCCCGCTGCTTCCCCGGCGGTGCCGGCCTCCGCAGGCGACGTGCCGACAATCGAGCACCAGCACGGCGATGTTTCCCGTGAAACCATGACACCGTTGCCGGCCGCGGCGGCGACGTCAACGAACGCGCCCGTCACGCACATGCCCATCGCTCACGACGCAGCGGCGGGCGCGGATTCGGGCATTGCAATCAAGAACACGCTCTCGGCCGATGATTTTCGTCGCATGATGAACCAGATGAAGGGCGGAGCGCCGACTAAATCCACGCAAGCTGCGACCCCCGCTTCACCCACGCCAGCGCCGACCGCGCCGGCCGAGCAGAATACGGATGGAGCCCCACTCGCCGCGAACTCAAAATTTACCTTTGAGAACTTTGTCTACGGCCCCGAGAACAGCCATGCCTATCGC
>CABSUD010000244.1:0-2585 GCA_902480795.1 uncultured Collinsella sp.
ATGTACATGCCCGGGCGCTTACGAACGGCCTCGAGACCTTCGAGAATCTTAATCTCGCCGCCATCGTAATCGTTTTCGTTTGCCACACGTCCTCCTTCAGTTAAGAAAATGTGTACAGCCTTACTAGTTTATCGTAAAAAAATACCCTCGGGAACGAGGGTATTTGGCTCTACAAGGCCACCAGATGCGATTTAAGGCTCTTTTTTGCTCTGCACGCCCTTGGCCCACTCGGCACTGGCTCTCATGGCGTTCTCGAGGGCCTCGCGCAGTTTTTGGTCTTCGATGGGCGCCACTTGGCGCTCAATCTCGGTGCGCTCGGCCTCACTGAGGTCGGCGTGCGGGGCCGGCGGGCGCTCGGTCGTCGCCGGGCGCAGGCGCTCCTTGGCGGCGGGCGGCGTGTGACCGGGCGCGGTGGTTTTGAACACCAGGCCGTCCACATGCGCACCGGCGCGCTCCATGCGCGCCCGAATGATCTCGCGCAACAGCGTCATTTCCTGCGTCCACGAGGGCGAGTCGAGATATACCAGCAGCTCATTGGACTCGGGCAGGTAGCGCAGGCCCGTCACATGCCGCCCCTCGCGCGTGCCCGAGCACACCGCGTTCCACGCGCGATAGACCGCGCGCGATTCCTCGGCAGCCTCCATCTGCGCACGGCGCTCAGGCGTCGCCGACGCCAGAATGCGCTGGCGCTCTGCGTTCAAAAAGCCATTGAAGGCGACCGTTTCGCTCTCGCGCTCGTAATTAGCACGTCTCACCCATGCTCACCACCTTGGCTCGATCAAGCAGGTCATCGGTAAAGTACCCCAGGTTGGTCGTGGTTATGACCGTCTGGATATCATCGCCAATCAGCCGTAGAAAAGCACCGCGGCGCTCGCCGTCGAGCTCACTCATCACGTCGTCCAAAAGCAGCAGTGGAGCAGTACCCAGAACATCGCGAGCCACGGCCACCTCGGCCACCTTCCAGGACAGCACCAACGTTCGCTGCTGTCCTTGGCTGGCAAATGAACGGGCGGAGCGACCCGCCACGGTAAACTCGATCTCGTCGCGATGCGGTCCCACCAGCGTCACGCCGCGGCGAATTTCCTCGTCGGCGTGCTCATCAAGGGCAGCCAGCATGCGCTCGTACGCCCAGCCCTTCAGCTCTTCGCGATCCTTGACCCGGGGCAAATCCCCCAGCGTGGACGCATAGGTCACGTTGGCGGCCTCACCGGACGCCACTTGCCCGTAGGCAGTGCGCACATGGCCCGCCAGCCGATCGAGCAGGGCCAACCGGTGCACGAGCAGGGCCGAGCCCGCGCGGGCAATCGAATCGTTCCACGCTCCGAGCATCTCGCGGCAGCACCAGGTCTCCTTGAGCAAGGCGTTGCGCTGGGTCACGCAGCGCCCATAGGTGCTCGCAAGATCGGCATAGCGCGCGCTCAGTTGCATGCCAAAGTCATCGAGGGCGGCGCGGCGCACACTGGCGCCTCGCTTAACCATGTCCAGATGGTCGGGACAAAACAGCACGCTCGGCAGAACCCCGCGCACACCGGCGGCAGAGCATCTCTTGCCGTTGCGGCTAAACGAGCGCTTACCGTCCTCCGCGCTCAATCCCATATCAAGCACGCGGCCGTCGCCCTCGAGCCTCAGCTCGACCTCGCACGAGCCCACGCCGTCGTGGACGAGCTCGGCTGCGGTCGGATGTCTAAACGAGGCGCCGCTCGTCAGCAGCTGCAGCGCCTCTATGAGATTGGTCTTTCCCGCCGCGTTGGGTCCCGCAAGTATCGTCACGCCCTCGTCCAGGGCAAGGCGATAGCTATCGAAGCTGCGGTAGTGCGCGACGGAAAGATCGCGGGCGAACATGGTCATAGCGCAGTGCTAGATGCGGACCGGCATGACCAGGTACAGGTAGTTGATCTTGTCGTAGGACTTGAAGATGCCCGCCTGCGAGTAGCTCTTGAGCTCCAGCGTGATCTCCTTCTCCTTGGACAGGGCATTGAGGCAGCCGAAGATGTAATGGTAGTTGAAGGCGATGGTGCCCGACTCGCCCTCGGCCTCGACATCGATCGTCTCCTGTGCAAGGTCCTGGTCATTGGAAATGGAGGACAGGCCCATCTGCCCGTTCTCGACATCGATCTCGAACTTGACGGCGGGGTTGGCGCTCGCGATAACGGCCACGCGCTTGAGGGCGGCGTTAAAGGCGGCGACGTCGATCTTGACGCTCGTCACGCACGAATCGGGGATGAGCTGCTTGTAGTTGGGGTACACACCCTCGATGCGGCGCGACACGTAGGTGGTGTTGCCGGCCTCGAAGACGACCTGGGTGTCGGTAGCCCCGATCATGATGGTCGCCTGGCTGGCCATGATGTTCAGTGCGTCGTTAAAGGCGTCAGCCGGAACGTTGAGCTCAAAGGAGCCCTCGAGAGTCGAGGTCTCGACCTGCGTATCGCACACGGCCAAACGGAAGGAATCGGTCGCCACCAGGCGCACGGTGTTGTTCTCGACCTTCATGTGCACGCCGCCCAGGATGCGCACCTTGTCGAAATCTTCAAGAGAGCCAAGGAACCGACGGCCTTCAGTCAGCACGGAAATCGCGCTTGCACCTC
>CABSUD010000245.1:0-2562 GCA_902480795.1 uncultured Collinsella sp.
CGTCATGATGCGATCGCGGCGGGCCTGCTTTCGCTCGACGCTTTTGATGATGGCCGGGGCGGTGCCTACAACAGTTGGATCCTCACGCATGCCTCCATCGATATCGTTGAGCACAGCTATGGTAAGCCGCGCATCGAGATGAGCGAGGACCTGTTTGAGGAAATCCGCCGAGCTAAGCGCGAGAACTACGAGAAGATCTATAGCAAGGGCGGTATCGAAGGCGATTCCGAGGCGGAGCTGCGCGAGGCGTTCGTAAAGCTCTACGACCGTTGCCTGCGGGATCTAAACAGTGGTGACGAGTCATCTTACATCTTTAAGCACCATATTTCGCGCATTGAGCAGCAACTTTCCTACTACGATCGCACCTATGCCTGGCAGGACGACAAGGATCAAGTGGTGGTGGATTACATCGCGAGCATGACGGACGGCTATTTCTGCGAGCTTACGAGCAAGCTATTCCCTGGTCTGGAGTTTCCGCATCGTACCTATATTAACGAACGGTAGTTCGTATCTTTTCGGTATACTGTTCGTGGAAAAGTTTTTGATTGATGCACGGGATGGCTATGGACGACCTTTTTTCTGCCTCGACGCGCGAGCGTTCCTTTAAAAATGCGCCGCTCGCGGTGCGCATGCGCCCCAATTCGCTCGACGAGTACGTGGGCCAGCAAAAGGCCGTCGGTAAGGGCTCGTGGCTGCGTGCTGCGATTGAGCATGACGTGCTGTCGAGTGTGATTCTGTATGGGCCGGCCGGTACGGGCAAGACGACGCTGGCCCACATCATCGCCAACCATACCAAGAGCGAGTTTGTCGAGGTCAGCGCTGTGACGGGCACCGTGAAGGACTTGCGCCGCGTGATTGACGAGGCCAAGACGCGCCTGAATACCTACGACCGCCGCACCATTCTATTCATCGATGAGATTCACCGCTTCTCTAAGTCGCAGCAGGATGCTCTGCTGCATGCAGTTGAGAACCGTACCGTCATTATGATTGGCGCTACGACGGAGAATCCGTACTTCGAGGTTAACTCGGCACTGTTGTCGCGTGGGCGTGTGGTGGAGCTTGAGCATCTGAAGGATGAGGATATCGCCACGCTTATTGAACGTGCGCTTGAGGCACCGCAGGGCTTGAATGGAAAGTTCTCGGCCGATGTTGATACGGTCAAGATCATTTGTACGCTGGCTGCGGGTGATGCACGCTCGGCCCTGACGACACTTGAGCTGGCGAGCGAGATTGCCGTTACGCGTCCCGATACCGAGGGGACGCCAGCGCCGGCGGCGGGGGAGCGCTATCCCATCACCGTGGATGACGTAAAGATTGCCAACCCGCGTCGCGGCTTTACGTATGACAAAAACGGCGACATGCACTACGACATCATCAGTGCGTTCATCAAGTCCATGCGCGGTAGCGACCCCGATGCCACGGTCTATTGGCTTGCGCGCATGATCGATGCAGGGGAGGATCCTAAGTTTATTGCACGCCGTATTATGATTCATGCTTCTGAGGACGTTGGGAACGCCGACCCGCAGGCGCTTTTGGTGGCACATGCCGCGTTTAAGTCTGCCGAGGTCATTGGCTATCCCGAGTGCCGCATTAACCTGGCTCAGGCCGCTCTCTATGTGTGCTTGGCGCCAAAATCCAACGCGTGCGAGGCTTCAATCGATGCGGCGCTGGCCGATATCCATTCTAGTGGGCTTCGCGAGGTGCCGAGTTATCTGCGCGATCGCCATCGCCCGGGCAGCGATGAATACGGTATGTATAAGTATCCACATGATAATCCCGAAGGCTGGGTCGATCAGCGCTATTTGCCCGAGGGACTGGAGCGCGGCGCGTTCTGGCAGCCTGCCGGCCGCGGTTGGGAAGAATGGCGCGTAGAGCAAAGTGAACGCGACCGCAGCGGGAATGCACCGAAGTAGCTGCTGATAATTTTGTCCCACGTTGCTGCTCTTGGCATGTTCGGTCCCCTTTGGGGTACCATGGAAACCGTCTGTATATCGATTCCTTTGGGAGGCTTGTATGAGTCCCATTCAGATTGCCCTGCTGCTGCTCGCCGTTGCCGGCGTGTGGGCCATCGTTGAGCTCGCGCTTACCCTGCGCAAGACCCGCACCGTTGTCGACTCGCTCGATAAGACCGTGAACGACCTCAACAACACCATCGCCGAGGCTCAGCCTGTGGTGGCAAAGCTCGATGGCGCTGTCGATGAGCTTACGCCGGCGCTTGCCCAGATGGAGCCGCTGCTTAAGTCGAGCAAGACGGCAGTTGATGCCCTTACCTCCAATCTCGTAGAGGTCGAAGCCGTGGTTCGCGACATTTCCGAGGTTACGGGCAGCATGGCCGAGGCCAGCAATGCTGTGTCGAGCGTGACTGACTCTGCCGCTGGTGCTGTGCAGAAGCTCTTCAATAAGGTGAAGGCTCCTGCAGCCGATGCCGATCGCAAGCTCGCCGCTGCCGCTGCGGAGGCCGAGCAGCCTACCGAGCGCGTTCTAATTGGCGAGGACGAGGCCGCCGATGGCGCGGATGTGGCTCAGAATTCTGTAGCCAAGCCGGCTCAGTATTACACCTAT
>CABSUD010000246.1:0-2555 GCA_902480795.1 uncultured Collinsella sp.
ACGTCACATCGGCACAGTAAGCGCCATCGAATCACAAGGAGTCGATGGCGCCCATAAACTGAATCGCCTATTTATTAAGCATCAAGTTGAGCCTGACGCTCCCGGTCACGCCTGAGCAACGGCGCCAAAAACTTGCCCGTATAACTCTGCGGACAGTCCGCAACCTGCTCCGGTGTGCCCGAAACCACGACGGTTCCGCCGCCGTTACCGCCTTCGGGACCCATATCGATCAGGCGGTCGGCAACCTTGATGACATCAAGGTTGTGCTCAATCACCAGCACCGTGTTGCCCGCATCGACCAAGCGCTGCAGCACATCGAGCAGCTGGCGGACGTCCTCAAAATGAAGGCCGGTCGTCGGCTCGTCCAAAATATAGAACGTCTTGCCCGTCTGGCGTCGATGAAGCTCCTTGGCGAGCTTCACACGCTGCGCCTCGCCGCCCGAGAGCGTCGTGGCGGGCTGGCCCAGGCTCACGTAGCCTAAGCCTACATCGTACAGCGTCTGGAGCTTGCGCTTAATCTGCGG
Organism: uncultured Collinsella sp.; assembly: GCA_902480795.1. Classification (GTDB taxonomy): domain Bacteria; phylum Actinomycetota; class Coriobacteriia; order Coriobacteriales; family Coriobacteriaceae; genus Collinsella. The sequence continues at coordinate 525 of CABSUD010000246.1, forward strand.
GATATTCCCAAAGAAGGCCAGCGCCTCGGTGACGCTCATGTCGAGCACGTCCGAGATGGTCTTGCCACGGTAGGTGACCTCGAGTGTCTCGCGGTTGTAGCGTTTACCGCCGCAAACTTCGCAGGGAACGTAGATATCGGGAAGGAAGTGCATCTCGATCTTGATCTGCCCGTCGCCCTTGCACGCCTCACAGCGCCCGCCACTCACATTAAAGGAGAAACGACCCGGCGAGTAGCCGCGCGCCTTCGACTCCGGCGTACTCGCAAACAGCGCGCGAAGATCATCCCACAGGCCGATATAGGTAGCAGGGTTGGAACGCGGCGTGCGGCCAATCGGCGACTGGTCGATATCGATAACCTTATCGATACACTCGATGCCCTCGATTTTTTTATACGGACCCACGGGGCGCGTCGAGCGGTGAATGGCATTCGTAAGGGCAGGCGCAATGGTGTCGGTAACCAGGGAGCTCTTGCCCGATCCCGACACGCCGGTAACAACCGTAAGCGTACCAAACTCGATCTTGGCAGTAACGTTTTTGAGGTTGTTGGCTCGAGCGCCCGTAATTTTAAGGCAGCCGCGACCGGGCTTACGCCGTTCATCAGGCACCCGGATCATTCGTTTGCCGGTCAGATAAGCGCCCGTCATCGACTCAGGACACGCCATGATATCGGCAGGCGTTCCCGCCGCGACTACGTGCCCGCCGTTGACGCCGGCGCCGGGCCCCATGTCGATCACGTAGTCGGCGGCACGGATTGTATCCTCGTCGTGTTCGACGACGATAACGGTATTGCCGATATCGCGCAGGCGCTCGAGCGTCTTGATCAGGCGCTCGTTATCACGCTGATGAAGACCGATCGAGGGCTCGTCCAGAATATAGAGCACGCCCATGAGACCCGCGCCGATCTGCGTTGCCAGTCGAATACGCTGTGCCTCGCCACCGGAAAGCGTCGCCGAGGCACGGTCGAGGGTCAGATAGTCAAGTCCGACATCGACCAGAAAGCGCAGGCGCTCCAGGATTTCCTTAACGATGCGCCCGCCGATAAACTGTTGGCGCTCGGTGAGTTCCAAGCCCTCAAAAAACTCGAGCGATTCACGGCACGACAGGCAACAAACCTCGTAAATGGACTTACCGCCCACGGTGACGGCGAGCATCTCGGAGCGCAAACGAGCGCCGTGGCAGGTCGAGCACGGCTCCTCGCGAATGTACTTCTCCAGGCGCGCCTTGGTGTTCTCGTTCGTCGTCTCGGTATAGCGTTCGTACAGGATGTTGCGAACGCCCGAAAACTTGGTATCCCACTGGCTGCGACGTCCGTCGAGCTTTTGGTAGTCGACCGAGATCTTCGTATCGCCCAGGCCATCCAAGAATGCACGACGCACGCGAGGGGGCAAGTCCTCCCACGGCGTATCAGCGCTCACCTTAAAGTGTTTGCAGACCGCAGCAAAAATCTGCGGATAATAGTTGGAGTTGCCGAACAGGCTGCCAAAGACTCCGTCGGCAATCGACTTTGAGGGGTCTTCAATCAGCGCCTCGGCATCGACTGTCTTTTTAAAGCCCAGGCCATCGCACTCGGGACATGCACCATAGGGCGCGTTGAACGAGAAATCGCGCGGCTGCAGGTCGTCGATGGAATGCCCGTGCTCCGGGCACGCCAGTGCCAGCGAATACTCCAGCAGCTCGCCCTCGGTTCCCTCGGGCGCGTCGCGGTCGGGCAGCATGTACACGTTCACGTTACCGTGCGCCAGTGCCGTCGCCTGCTCAACGGACTCGGCAATGCGACCCAGGGAGTTCTCTCGAATCACGATACGGTCGACCACGACCTCAATGTCGTGTTTGAACTTCTTGTCCAGGTCGATAGGGTCGTCAAGCGAACGCACCTCGCCGTCGACGCGCACACGGCTAAAGCCCTCCGCACGCAGGTCCTCAAACAGCTTGGCGTATTCGCCCTTGCGTCCACGAACCACCGGCGCCAACACAAACGCGCGGCGGCCCTCCCCCGCCGCCAGCACCTTGTCGGCGACCTGATCGGTCGT
>CABSUD010000247.1:0-2550 GCA_902480795.1 uncultured Collinsella sp.
CCTTGCCGAGTGCGCTGACCATACCGGTATGACGCTGGCGCTGGCCGTTAACTACGGTGCCCGTGCTGAGATCACCCGCGCTGTCCGCCAGATCGCACTTGATGCGGCTGCCGGCAAGATTGATCCCGCCGCGGTTGACGACAATATGGTGGCTTCGCACCTGTACACCGCCGGTCTTCCCGATCCGGAGCTTGTGATTCGCACCTCTGGCGAGCTTCGTCTTTCGAACTATCTGCTGTGGCAGGTTGCCTATTCCGAGTTCTATGTTACCGATACCTATTGGCCCGACTTTGACCGCTGGGGCCTTGTCGACGCCATTTTGGCCTTCCAGGGTCGCGACCGTAGGTTTGGTGGACTGAGCAAGACCGAGGAGGCTTAATCGTGTCCGAACGTCCCAAGGCATCCGCTCCCAAGGCACCTACTTCCGCGACGCCCGCGCGTAAGGCTGCCACTGCAGGAGCGCCTGCAGCGAAGGGCAGCTCCGGTTCATGGCTGGCGGGCTTTATCACCCGTGCCGCCGCCGGTATCGTCTATGCCGTTGTCTTTATCCTGTGCCTGGTTTTGGGTATCGTGCCCACGGCCATCTTCGTGTCCGTCATGAGCGGTCTGTGCTGCTATGAGTTCTTCCGCATGACGAGGCTCGACGGCAAGGTTGCCAACGAGCGCCTTGGTATTGCTGCCGCCGTGCTCTTTCCGCTCTCGGCACTGGGCGATTCGCTGCTGTTGAACGCCCTGCTGTTCGCTTTGATGCTTGCGGTTGGTATCTGGTATGTCTGGTCTCCGCGCACTCGCATCTCTGACGTTGCCGTTACGCTCATGGGCCCTATCTACACTGGCTTTATGCTGTCGGCTATCGTGCTGCTGCGCGATGCCGTGCCCGGTTTTGCCGGCGCCCTGCTTTCGGTGGGCGTTTGCGCGTCCCTTTGGGTCTCCGACTCGTTTGCCTACATCGTGGGCAGCCGCATCGGCAAGCATAAGATGGTTCCCAAGATCTCCCCCAAAAAGAGCTGGGAAGGCTTTGTCGGCGGCATTTTGGGCTCTGTCTTGATCTGGCTCATCCTGTGGGCAACGCACTTCTATAAGCTGAGCCTGCCCTATGCACTGCTGTGCGGCGTGGTCGTCTCCATTCTGGGCGTTATCGGCGACCTCATCGAGTCGCGTATCAAGCGCGGTGTGGGCGTTAAGGATTCCGGTAACCTTATCCCGGGCCACGGCGGCATGCTCGACCGCAGCGATTCGCTCATCTTTGGCTGCATTACCGCGCAGCTGCTGCTGATGATCGGAGGCGTGCTGTAATGGCTTATCAGACCACCTACGGTCCCGACGGGCGTCTTCGTGTTGCCATTCTGGGCTGTACGGGTTCTATCGGCACTCAGGCGCTCGATGTGTGCCGTCAGCATGCCGATCGCCTGCAGGTGACGGCGCTGTCCGTTAATTCCAGCACCTCCGAGCTCGTTGCCGCTGCCCGTGAGTTCTCGGTTCCGGCGGTTGCCGTGGCGGACGCCTCCCATGGCGCCGACGCGGTGCTGCGGGAACTGCCCGAGGGCACGGAGCTCGGCGTTGGCGCGCAGGCCGTGTGCGAGCTTGCACGCCGCGCTGATGTCGATTGCGTGCTCGTGGCCATCGTGGGCGCTGCCGGTCTCGAGGCGAGCCATGCTGCCCTGACCTCGAACAAGCGTCTTGCCCTGGCCAACAAGGAGTCGCTCGTTGTCGGTGGCGATCTGCTTATGCCGTTGGCGCAGCCGGGTCAGCTTATCCCGGTCGACTCCGAGCATTCTGCCATCTACCAGTGCTATTTGGGCGAGAATCCGCGCGAGGCTCACTGCATTTGGCTTACCTGCTCGGGCGGCCCGTTCTTTGGCCGCACGCGTGACGAGCTCGATCGCGTGACGCGCGCCGATGCCCTGGCGCATCCTACGTGGGCTATGGGTGCCAAGATCACGATTGACTCCGCCACCCTTATGAACAAGGGTCTGGAGCGCATCGAGGCCATGCATCTGTTTGGCTGCGATCTCGATTTCATTAACGTGGTTGTGCAGCGCCAGTCTAAGATTCACTCCATGGTCGAGTTTGCCGACGGCTCTGTGATGGCGCATCTCGGTGCCTCCGACATGCGCATTCCCATCCAGTTTGCCTTCTCGTATCCCGAGCGTTGGGATACGCCGGCTCCGCGTATCGATTTCCGCGAGTTGGGGCAGCTTACCTTTGACGCGGCCGATATGGATACCTTCCGCTGCCTTGCGCTGTCCGAACGTGCCGGCAAGACGGGCGGCACCATGCCGTGCGTGCTCAATGCCGCCAACGAGGTCGCCGTCGATGCCTTCCTGCATGATGGTTGCAGCTTTACCGATATCGACCGCATTGTGGAATCCTGCATGGATGCTCACGATGCGCAGACGGTCGATTCGTTTGAACAGCTTCGCGACATCGATGGCTGGGCGCGTGCAAAGGCTACGCAGGTGCTCGCCGCAACCCGTTCTTAACCCATAAGGATTGCTTTTTCGTTTTATGGATACTGTTCTGAGCGTTCTCTCATCGGTCTTTTGGGGC
>CABSUD010000248.1:0-2548 GCA_902480795.1 uncultured Collinsella sp.
TCCGCACGAACAGGAGGCGCCAGTGGCGCCTCCGTCGTGAGCCAGGACTGTCCGAAATAGCGAGTAAAGGTCCGGGGCCTCGCTACGGGGCAGCCTGGGATGGTTATTAGAGATGCAACACGCGGTCGCGGATCTCCTCGGTTCGACCCTGGTTCCAGAACTGGGTACCGATGTAGCCGCACGTACGACGGGCGACGTTCATCTTCTCCTGATCGCGGTTGACACAGTTGGGGCACTCCCACACCAGCTTGCCGTCATCCTCGACAATCTTGATCTCACCGTCGTAGCCGCACACCTGGCAGTAGTCGCTCTTGGTGTTGAGCTCGGCGTACATGATGTTGTCGTAGATGTACTGCATCACGCGAATGACAGCCTTGAGGTTGTCCTGCATGTTGGGAACCTCAACGTAGGAGATGGCACCGCCCGGCGAAAGCTGCTGGAACATACCCTCGAACTTGAGCTTGTCGAATGCGTCGATCTCCTCGGACACGTGGACGTGGTAGCTGTTGGTGATGTAGCCCTTGTCCGTCACGCCCGGGATGATGCCAAAACGACGCTGCAGGCACTTAGCGAACTTGTAGGTCGTCGACTCAAGCGGGGTACCGTACAGCGAGAAGTCAATATCGCTTTCGGCCTTCCACTCGGCGCACTTGTCGTTCATGCGCTGCATGACGGCCATGGCAAACGGCGTGCCCTCCTTCTCGGTGTGGCTGTGGCCCGTCATGTACTTGACGCACTCGTACAAGCCGGCATAACCCAGACTAATGGTGGAGTAACCGCCCACGAGCAGCTTATCGATCGTCTCGCCCTTCTTCAGGCGGGCGAGGGCACCGTACTGCCAAAGAATCGGTGCGGCGTCAGAAAGCGTACCCATCAGACGTTCATGACGGCACAGCAGGGCGCGGTGGCACAGCTCAAGGCGCTCGTCGAAGATCTTCCAGAACTTGTCCATGTCCTGATGCGAGCTCAGCGCGACATCAGGCAGGTTGATGGTCACGACGCCCTGGTTAAAGCGACCATAGTACTTGGGCTTGTTCGGGTCGTAGTTCAGCGCGTTGGCAACGTTGTTAAAGCCGTTGCCCGAGCGGTCGGGCGTCAAGAAGCTGCGGCAGCCCATGCAGGTATAGCAGTCGCCGTTGCCGGCGGTCTCGCCCTTCGACAGCTTGAGCTCGCGCATCTTCTTCTCGGAGATGTAGTCGGGAACCATGCGCTTGGCGGTGCACTTGGCAGCCAGCTGGGTCAGGTAGAAGTACGGGGAATCCTCGTGAACGTTATCGTCCTCGAGTACATAGATGAGCTTGGGGAATGCCGGGGTAATCCAAACGCCGGCCTCGTTCTTAACGCCCTCGTAGCGCTGGCGAAGCGTCTCCTCCACGATCATGGCAAGGTCGTGCTTCTCCTGAGGCGTACGGGCCTCGTTAAGATACATAAAGACCGTCACGAACGGCGCCTGGCCATTCGTGGTCATAAGGGTCACGACCTGATACTGAATCGTCTGGACGCCGCGACGAATCTCATCGCGCAGGCGATCCTCAACAACCTCGCGGACCTTTTCGGGAGATGCGGAAACGCCGAGCTCCTCGAGCTCGCGGGCGACCTCGCCGCGAATCTTCTGACGGCTCACCTCAACAAACGGAGCAAGATGGGTCAGCGAAATCGACTGGCCGCCGTACTGGGAGGAAGCAACCTGAGCGATAATCTGCGTCGCGATGTTGCAGGCGGTCGAGAAGCTGTGCGGCTTCTCGATCAGCGTGCCCGAGATAACGGTGCCGTTCTGGAGCATATCCTCCAGGTTCACTAGGTCGCAGTTGTGCATGTGCTGGGCGAAGTAGTCCGAATCGTGGAAGTGAATCAGGCCCTCGTTGTGGGCATCCACGATCTCCTGGGGCAGCAACACGCGCTGGGTCAGGTCCTTGGAAATCTCGCCGGCCATATAGTCGCGCTGAACGGAGTTGACGGTCGGGTTCTTGTTGGAGTTCTCCTGCTTGACCTCTTCGTTATTGCACTCAATCAACGACAGGATCTTGTCATCGGTCGTGTTCTTCTGGCGCTTCAGGCTCTGAACATAGCGATAGATGATGTAGTGGCGGGCAACCTCGTAGCAGTCGAGACGCATGATCTCGTCCTCGACCAGATCCTGGATCTCCTCGACCGACACGGTGTGACCCGCGTTCTCGCATGCCTCGGCGACGTTTTGCGCCGCGTAAACCACCTGGCGGTCGGTAAGACGAGAGCCCTCCTCGACCTCCAAGTTTGCGGCGCGGATGGCATTGACGATCTTATCGATGTCAAAGACAACCTCGGTGCCGCTGCGCTTGATGATCTTCATCCTCTTGCCTCTTTCGCATCGTAGCCTCATCGCGCTTCAGAGCCAAACGATACCCGGCAGGGCTTGCCCCTGTCTTGCGGCGCCGTCGCGCAATCTGTGTTCTCGATAAACCATAAGCCTCCATGCGGACATTCCCTGGAGCCGATCAAGCGGCTCAAGGACACGTTCAAAAGAGGCAGTTAAGGTCTTCGTTCTCTGTCCGCCATCTATCATACGACA
>CABSUD010000249.1:0-2547 GCA_902480795.1 uncultured Collinsella sp.
CGACGACGGTACCCCCATTACTGCCCATCGCCGAGTTGGCGATGGCCGCCGTATCTTCGTCCGACTTATCGGCTGCGGGCTTGAGCTCATGCCCGCCCAAGGTGAGGGTATGGCCGCCAGCCATATACTTGGTGTACATGTCGACCAGCTCGCCGCCCATATCACACGTGAGCAGATACTGGTCGTGACCGATGTGCACCGGCTCCTTGCCCATCATCTGGCGCAGTTTGTTGTACTGACTTGCCGGCGTCACAGACAGGCCTGTCATGTCGGCATTGCTACCCCCGAACGCCTTGGGAAGCTTTTCGCCCATGGTCTTGCACATCTCACTTGGGGTCACCGAAGGATCCGAGCCGCCAAGCGGGTAACTCAGATACGAATCGATCTGCACATGCTCACCGGCAACATCGGCGATATTGACCTTCTTGCCGGTCTCGTCGTTGTTGTCCGCCGACTTGCCTTTAATACCGTCTGCAACGTTATCGGGGTCGACACGATCGCCGTGCCATGCGGAGTACAAATCGACCGTACTATCGGCCAGCGCCATGCGATCAGCCTCAGACGGATTGACATACTTTTTGTAGTAGTCGAGCGTATCGGGCGTGTAATAGACATACGTCTGAGACACGTCAACAGGGTTATAGCGCTCCAGGTTTTCGTTCATCACGTTGGCAATCGACATGCCGCACGTCACCGAGGTGATGGCAAGGAACAGAATCATCGCGATGACGCCCATCGAAAAGCACACCGTGTTGACCTTGGCCGCAAGCTGGCGCACGGTAAACATATTGAGGCCGCGCCAATACACGCTGCGCAGGCTCTGCAGCAGCTTGATAAGCATGCCCGAGAGTCCCCAGAACAGGGCAAAGGTGCCCACGGTAACCATAGCGGTCGTAATACCAAACTGGTTCATGGCCTCTTGCAGCTTGCTGTCCGTCGCGGTTAGCGGGAACCCATCACGTAGCAGACGGTAATAGGCCACGCCCACAAGCACCACGCCCACGACAAAGATGGCAATCGCGATCCAGGGGTTGCTTGATGCTCTCGTTGCGACGCTCGGCACCCATAAGCTCGATGAGTTTGGTACGACGCACGGCGCGAAGGTTCAGCAGTAGCGTGAGCACAAACATTACGAGCATGCAGGCAAGGGTCAGATTGAACGCATGCACCGAGAAAAAGAAGTGGAAATTGGCGATCTGTGTCTTAAAGAGCGAGGCCGTAAAGAACGTCATAAGCTGGGAGAGTCCCACACCCAGCACAATGCCGGCGACAAAGGCGCCGACCGAGACAATCACCGTCTCGAGCGCCATGATCGTGGCGACGCGCCCGCGCCCCATGCCGAGCACCTGGTACAGGCCAAACTCCTTCTTGCGGCGTTTCATGATGAAGTTATTGGCATACACCATCAAAAAGGCCATGACACCGGCCAAAAAGTACGTCAGGTTGCCGAGCATGCTGCCCATAACCTGCGCCAAGCCCTTTTCATCGATGCCGGCGATGTCGACCTGCATCGAGATGGTGTTAAAGGCATAGAAGACCGTGACGCCCAGGGTGAGCGTCAAAAGGTAGACGAGGTAGTCGCGGCCGGCGCGGCGGACGTTGCCCCAAGCGAGTTTACAGAGCATCGGAGCCCTCACCGCCCATCATGGCAACGACCTCCATAATGCGGTCGAAGAACTCTCGGCGGTCGGTGTCGCCGCGGCGCAGCTCGGTGAAAATCTTGCCGTCGCGGATAAACAGCACGCGGCTCGTATAGCTGGCAGCAAAGCTGTCATGCGTGACCATGAGCACGGTGGCGCGCAGGCGGCGATTGAGGGCCTCCAGGCTCTCGAGCAGCAGGCGAGCGCTCTTGGAATCGAGGGCGCCGGTGGGCTCGTCGGCCATGATCATGGTTGGGTCGGTGACGAGCGCGCGAGCCGCGGCGACGCGCTGCTGCTGGCCGCCGGACATTTGGTAGGGATACTTGTCGAGCACCTGACTGATGGACAGGCGCGCTGCCACATCCTGCACGCGGGTCGAAATCTCTGCCGAGTTTGTGCGGGCGATGGTGAGCGGCAGGGCGATGTTCTCGCGTGCCGTGAGCGTATCGAGCAGGTTGGAGTCCTGGAAGATAAAGCCGAGCTCCTCGCGGCGGAACTGCGAAAGCTTAGCCTGCTTCATGCGCGTTACGTCCTGACCGTTAATGCGGATCGTGCCGCTCGTGGCGCTATCGATGGTCGAGACGCAATTGAGCAACGTCGACTTGCCCGAGCCCGAAGCGCCCATGATGCCAACAAATTCGCCGCGGTTGACGGTAAAGCTGACGTCGTTGAGCGCGCGGGTCACGTTGCCCAGCGCTCCGTATACCTTTTCGAGATGCGCGACCTCCAGTACCGGGGTCGCCATGTGCGTGGTTTGCATACCGAGTCCTTTCTTGCAATTAGTCTACGGCATCTATAGTCGCAAGAAGACGAGTCGGCTACCATCGATATGGCTTACGCTTGCCTTACCGTTGTGTAAGGTAGGGGTAGCTAATTTGGGACGGGGCTATTTTGACTACCTTGGCGA
>CABSUD010000250.1:0-2546 GCA_902480795.1 uncultured Collinsella sp.
CTAGACCGACTTTTAGCCGCTAGGTGTTACAGATCGAGATATACCGGTGGGTCGGGTCGTGTTTATCTAAATCTGTAACACGAGGGACGGATTTTGCTGAGTAACTGTTACAGATTGAGATTATCTAGCAGGCGGGTTCTGTTTGTCTCGATCTGTAACAGTAAGACCCGGTTTTGCCGAGTAACTGTTACAGATTGAGACAAACCGACGGGCCGCCATGCCCCATCCACCAGCCGCCACCTGATATTCGCCGATTTTCGTTGTGCCGCCGCGCTTCCATGCCATATCCTCTAGACAACTACGCGGCAACATCGCCGCCGCGCCTACAAGAGAGGAATGTCCATGACCGCACCTGCATCCAAGCTGCTCCAGCCCATTACGGTTGGCCCCCTTGAGCTCAAGAACCGCATTATGTTCCCGCCGCTGACCACCGGCTACGAGGAGCGCGACGGTTCCATCGGCGAGCGCAGCCTGGCTTTTTACGAGCGCCTGGCCCGTGGCGGCGTGAGCTACATCGTCATCGGCGATGTTGCTCCCGTTATGACCGCAAGCCCCACGCCCAAGCTGGCAACCGACACCCAGATCCCCACGTTTAAGGCGCTGGCCGATGCCGTCCACAAGCACGGCGCCAAGGTCGCGCTGCAGCTGTTCCATCCCGAGTACGATGTGCCCGGTGTCGGCCGCATGGTCATGGGATCCATGGCCGCCGCCAAGGCCGCGCAGGAGGCCAAGGCCGCCGGCGACGAGGAGACCTTTGCCGCCAAGATGGCCGAGTCCAACGAGATCCGCAACCAGGCCTACGCCAAGCTGCACCACGACATGCAGCACTTTGTGAACGAGGCAAGCGTAGAGCAGCTCACCCAGATCAAGGAGGCTATCGCCGCCTCGGCCGCTCGCGCGCAGCAGGCCGGGATCGATGCCATCGAGGTCCACGGCGACCGCCTGGTAGGTTCGCTGTGCTCGGCCATCCTCAACCAGCGCACCGACGAGTACGGCGGCTCGTTCGAGAACCGCGTTCGCTACGCGCTGGAGGTCGTCGCTGCCATTAAGGAAGCCGCGCCGCAGCTGATGGTGGAGTACAAGCTCCCCGTGATCATGGAGAACCCCGACGGCACGCCGCGCGGCAAGGGCGGCCTGCAGCCCGACGAGGCCTGCGAGTTCGCCAAGCTGCTCGAGGGCGCGGGCATCGATATGATCCAGGTCGCACAGGCCAACCACACCGGCAACATGGGCGACACCATTCCGCCCATGGGCGCCATGCCCTACAACTGGACGCTGCCCGTGGCCGAGCGCGTCAAGGCCCTGGTCTCCGTGCCGGTGGCAACCGTGGGCCGCGTGGTTTCGGTCGAGGCCGGCGAGAAGATTCTGGAAGACGGCGCCGCCGACATCATCGCCTATGGCCGCTCGCTCATGTGCGACCCCGACATTGCGCTGAAGGCCGCCACGGGTGAGCCCATCCGCGAGTGCCTCAACTGCAACAAGGGTTGCGTCGATGCGATTCAAAACCGCAAGTACATTTCGTGCGTGCTCAATGCCGAGAACGGCGACGAGGCGACCATCGCCATCAAGCCGGGCGAGGGCGACAAGAAGATCGCCGTGGTGGGCGGCGGCATCGCCGGCCTGGAGGCCGCGCGCGTGGCGGCCAAGCGCGGCTACGACGTGACCGTCTACGAGGCGAGCGATCATCTGGGCGGCCAGATTGTGCTGGCGGCTGCGCCTCCGCGCAAGGACGAGATCATGCGCTCGGTTGAGTACTACGAGAAGATTCTGCCCGGCCTGGGCGTGAAGGTTGAGCTCAGCCATGCCGCTACCGCTGAGGACCTCAACGCCGCCGACGCCGCGATTGTGGCCGTGGGCGCGCACGACGTGGTCATCCCCGTTCCGGGCGCCGACTCGGAGAAGGTCGTCTCGAGCTGGGACGTGCTGGCCGGCAAGGCGGAGCTCAACGGCCGCGTCGCCGTCATTGGCGGTGGCCTGGTGGGCACCGAGACTGCCGAGTACCTGCTGCAGCACGGCTGCGAGGTGGCGATCGTCGAGATGCTCGACAAGATTGCCGCGGGCGAGTCCGAGACCATTCTGCCGCTGATTATGAGCGACTTTGCCGAGCACAACGTGAAGCAGCACGTGAAGACCCGCCTGACCGCCATTACCGACGAGGGCGTGGAGGCCGTGCGCACCACCGAGGACGGCGCCGAGGAGCCGGTGAAGATCGCCTGCGATTACGTGGTGATGGCCGTGGGCTCCAAGGCCAACGCGTTTGACCTGGACGGCGTGACGGTGCCCGTGACCTGCGTGGGCGACTGCTCGGGCGAGCGCACCGCCGACATTGCGAGCGCCATTCGCACGGCGTATCACGCGGCCAACGAGCTGTAGTTGAACATCGCGGCCAGGCGGGACGGTAGCACGGATCCGTTTCGCCCGGCTGTGTCCCGTCGGGTGTCAATCGGTGCGGGGCCTGCAAGCGCAGCCGGTCCCGCCCCGGTTTTGTGCGCGCAGGCAGGCGAGCTTAAACGCGCCCTTAACCTCATCTTCGCCTCATTTGAGGT
>CABSUD010000251.1:0-2544 GCA_902480795.1 uncultured Collinsella sp.
AAGACCCTTTCGGACGAATATATCCGTACCGGCACCGAGGTCGAGGCGATCGACACCGTGGGCGAGTCCTTCGATCACGTGGTGACTGCCAAGGTGCTCACCAAGACCCCTCACCCCGATAGCGACCACATGTATGTGTGCTCGGTCGACGTGGGCGACAAGAACCTCGACCCCGACGGCAATCCCGCTCCGCTGCAGATCGTCTGCGGCGCGCAGAACTTTGAGGCCGGCGACCACATCGTCACGGCCATGATCGGCGCAGTTCTGCCCGGCGACGTCAAGATCAAGAAGAGCAAGCTTCGCGGCGTCGTGTCCATGGGCATGAACTGCTCCGCGCGCGAGCTCGGTCTGGGCGGCGACCACTCCGGCATTATGATTCTGCCCGAGGATACGCCCTGCGGCATGCCGTTTGCCGAGTATGTGGGCTCGAGCGACACCGTGCTCGACTGCGAGATTACGCCCAACCGCCCCGACTGCCTGTCCATGATCGGCATGGCCCGCGAGACCGGCGCCATCTTCGACCGCGATTTCCACGTTGAGCTGCCCGCCATCAAGGCCGAGACCGGCCGCGCGACCGACGACGAGCTTTCCGTCGAGATTGCCGACGAGGGCCTGTGCGACCGCTACGTTGCCCGCATCGTGCGCAACGTCAAGGTCGGCCCGTCACCCGACTGGATGGTCAAGCGCCTTAACGCCCTGGGCGTGCGCCCGCACAACAACATTGTCGACATCACCAACTATGTGATGATGCTCACCGGTCAGCCGCTGCACGCCTTTGACCTGGACACCTTTGCCGAGCGCGATGGCCACCGTCGTGTGGTGGTTCGCGCCGCCCAGCAGGACGAGAAGTTCACGACGCTCGACGGCGAGGAGCGTACGCTCGACGCCGGCATGGGTCTCATCACCGACGGCGAGCGTCCCGTGGCGCTGGCCGGTGTCATGGGCGGTATGGATTCCGAGATCGAGGACGATACCGTCGACGTGATGGTCGAGAGCGCCTGCTTCAACGCCGGCCGCACCTCGCACACCAGCCGCGACCTTTCGCTGATCTCCGACGCCTCCATCCGCTTTGAGCGCCAGGTCGACGAGACTGGCTGCGTGGACGTCGCCAATGTGACGTGCGCGCTCATCGAGGAGATCGCCGGCGGCGAGGTTGCTCCCGGCTACGTCGACGTGTTCCCCGCGCCCAAGACCATCGACAGCATTAAGCTGCGCCTGGCCCGCGTACACGCCATCTGCGGTGCCGACATCGAGCCCGACTTTATCGAGCGTTCGCTCACCCGCCTGGGCTGCACCGTCGAGCGCGACGGCGAGGACTTTATGGTCACGCCGCCGAGCTTCCGTCCCGACCTGCCGCGCGAGATCGACCTGATCGAGGAGGTCCTGCGCCTGTGGGGCATGGGCCGCGTGACGGCGACCATCCCGGCTGCCAAGAACCATATCGGCGGCCTGACCCGCGAGCAGAAGCTTACCCGCAAGGTTGGCGAGATCCTGCGCGCCTGCGGCCTCAACGAGACCACGACCTTTGGCTTCGCCGCCCCGGGCGACCTGGAGAAGATCGGCATGTCCACCGAAGGTCGCGGCTGCCCCGTGGTGCTCATGAATCCGTTGGTCGCCGAGCAGACCGAGATGCGCCGCTCGTTGCTGCCGGGTCTGCTGCAGTCTGTGGCCTACAACGAGGCCCACGGCACGCCCAACGTGCATCTGTACGAGGTCGGCAGCCTGTTCCATGGTCGCGAGAACGCCAGCCTGCCCAAGGAGACCAAGTCCGTGGCGGGCGTGCTGTCGGGCCAGTGGAGCGAGCGGTCCTGGAACATGAAGTACCGTAAGCTGCGCTTCTTCTTTGGCAAGGGCATCGTTGAGGAGCTGCTTGCCCAGCTGCGCATCGAGAAGGTTCGCTTCCGTCCCGTCGAGGGCGAGAGCTATGCCTTCCTGCAGCCGGGTCGTGCTGCCGAGGTGCTCTCGGGCGGTACCGTGCTGGGCTGGGTTGGCGAGATCCACCCCGAGGCGCGCGAGGCTATGGGCATTGACGAGGTCGTCGTTGCCTTTGAGCTCGACCTGGACAAGCTGATCAAGGGCGCCCGCAACCAGGAGAACTACCGTGAGTTCTCGCAGTACCCGGCCGTTGAACACGACCTTGCTATCGTGGTCGACAACACTGTGACCTGCGAGGATCTCGAGCGTCGCATTACGAGTGCCGGCGGCAAGCTGCTCGAGGGCGTGCGCCTGTTCGACGTCTACCGCGATCCGGTCCGCATCGGCAAGGGCAAGAAATCCATGGCCTTTGCGCTTACGTATCGCTCCGACGACCACACGCTCACCAGCGAAGAGGTCGAAAAAGCGCACCAGAAGATCGTCACCAAGGTGTGCAAGGGCGTAAACGGCGAGGTCCGCGGCTAGGTCCTGCGCTGGGGTATGGGTCAGCGGTGGCTGCCGCCGAGTCCTACGTGACCGCTATGCTCGGTATAAGGCACCGTTGAGTCTGCATATATGACACGCGCATTACATAACGGCGTGCTGCTTTGTCGGCAGCGCGCCGTTTTG
>CABSUD010000252.1:0-2512 GCA_902480795.1 uncultured Collinsella sp.
GCGACATTGCCATGAGGGTATAATTTGCACCGTATGTCTGCACAACGCCTGTGCGCGTACGGTTTTATTCGGGCTACCGTCCATTTCCGTGGAGGCACGGTTCGGCGGCCCTAACAAGAGAGGGGTTCTATGTATAAGATCCTGGAGAAGACGCAGTTCTCGGAGAAGGTGTTCAAGTTCCGCATCGAGGCGCCTGCAATCGCCAAGCATGCGCACGCTGGACAGTTCCTCATGGTTCGCGCCAACGAGACGGGCGAGCGCGTCCCGTTTACCCTGGCCGGCTGGAACGGTGACGAGGGCTGGGTCGAGTTCATCTTCATGGTGATCGGCAAGACCACCGAGATGCTTTCCACCTACGAGGCCGGCGAGTCGCTGCGCGACGTCGTGGGCCCGCTGGGCGTTCCTACCGAGATGGCCGAGGGCCCCTGCGCTGTCATTGGCGGCGGCGTCGGCCTGGCAATTGCCTTCCCGGTCGCCAAGCACCTGGTCGAGACCGGTCACGAGGTGCACGCCATCATGGGCGCCCGCACCAAGGACCTCCTGCTCATGGAGGACCAGTTCCGCGAGCTCCTCGACGAGGACCACATCCACATCACTACCGATGACGGCTCCTACGGCGAGCAGGGCGTTGTCACCGCTCCGCTGGAGCGCCTGCTGCAGGACAAGGCCGTGAGCCAGGTCTTCTGCGTCGGCCCCGTTCCGATGATGAAGTTCTCGACCCTCACCGCCCAGAAGTACGACACCCCCATCACCGCGTCGCTCAACCCCATCATGGTTGACGGCACCGGCATGTGCGGCTGCTGCCGCGTCGAGGTGGGCGGCGTGACCAAGTTCGCTTGCGTCGACGGCCCCGACTTCGATGCCACCCTGGTCGACTGGGATGACCTTCGTGCCCGCCAGGCCGCTTACCGTTCCGAAGAGGGCGAGTCCCTCAAGGCCTATGAGGAAAAGAGCTGCGCATGCCACTAGTTAACGGTCGTTTCGTTGCCGATATGAAGTCGCCCCGCACCCCCGATAACGAGGAGCCGGCTGCCGAGCGCGCCTGCGACTTCCGCCCCGTCGACAAGGGCTTCACCGAGGAGATGGCGCTGGCCGAGGCCGAGCGCTGCCTCAACTGCAAGAAGCCGTTCTGTGTTGAGGGCTGCCCCGTCAACATCAACATCCCCCGCTTTATCGAGCAGATCCGCGCGAAGGACTTCGGCGGCGCTCTCGATACCATCCGCGAGGACTCCATGCTTCCCGCCATCTGCGGTCGCGTCTGCCCGCAGGAGAACCAGTGCGAGGGCAAGTGCATCCGTGGCAAGAAGTCCGAGCCCGTGGCCATCGGCCAGCTCGAGCGCTTCCTGGGTGATCGCCCCGAGCTCGCCTCCACGCCCAAGATGGCCCCCAAGAACGGCAAGAAGGTCGCTGTCGTCGGCTCCGGCCCGTCCGGCATCACCTGCGCCGGCGAGCTCGCCCGCAACGGCTTTGACGTCACCGTCTTCGAGGCCTTCTTCACCGGCGGCGGCGTGCTGGTCTACGGCATCCCCGAGTTCCGTCTGCCCAAGGCAGTCGTCAAGCGCGAGATTGACGGCCTGGAGGACATGGGCGTCAAGTTTGAGTACAACTCCGTCGTGGGCAACATGGCCACGGCCGAGGAGCTGTTCGAGCAGGGCTTCGACGCCATCTACGTGGCGACCGGCGCTGGCCTGCCCAAGTTCCTCAACGTCCCCGGCGAGAACCTGCCCAACGTCTTCTTCGCAAATGAGTACCTCACCCGCGTGAACCTGATGAAGGCCAACAAGTTCCCCGAGTACGACACCCCCACCAAGCACGGCAAGAACGTCGTCGTCTTTGGTGGCGGCAACGTGGCTATGGACGCCGTCCGTACCGCCAAGCGCCTGGGCGCCGAGCACGCCATCATCGCTTACCGCCGTACCGAGGACGAGATGCCCTGCCGTCGCGCCGAGCTGCACCATGCTAAGGCCGAAGGCGTCGAGGTTCTGCCGCTCGTTTCCCCGCTCGAGTTTGTCGCTGGCGAGGACGGCTCCGTGTGCGCCGTCAAGGTTCAGAAGATGGAGCTCGGCGAGCCCGACGAGTCCGGCCGTCGTCGCCCGGTGCCCATCGAGGGCGCCATCGAGGAGATCCCCTGCGACGTCGCGATCTCGGCTATCGGCACCAACGCCAACCCCTTCGCAAAGAAGATCGGCGGCAAGATGGAGCTCAACAAGTGGGGCTACATCGTTGCCGACGAGGAGACCGGCCAGACCACCGATCCCCGCATCTGGGCCGGCGGCGACATCGTCACCGGTGCCGCTACGGTCATTCTGGCGATGGGCGCCGGCAAGAAGGCCGCCGCTTCGATCACCAAGAGCCTGCTGGGCGAGTAATCACCTACAGCGCTAGCCATCAAACGGCAAAGTCCCCGTCGAGCACACGCCCGGCGGGGACTTTTTCTATGCCGGCCGCCCAAACCACCACAATGGGGACAGGCACCTTTGTGGTGGTTTGGAGCCTGGCTGGTCGGTTTGTC
>CABSUD010000253.1:0-2509 GCA_902480795.1 uncultured Collinsella sp.
TTGCCACGTCGGCGGGCGGGTTGCGATAACCCTCTCGCCGCACTTGCGTGGGGCCAAATAGGACAATCCAATTGGCCGCCAAACCGTTTCACCATCATGCGTATGGGCTAGAATGGCTCTGGCATTTATGTAGCTAAAACCAATGAGAGGCAAGGTAGCGGGAATGGCTGAGATGACGCTCGAGGGTGTGGACGCTCGTCCCGAGGACTCTGCGTTTGCCCTTGGCCGCGTGCATTCGATCGAGACGATGGGAACGGTCGACGGACCCGGCATCCGCTTTGTGGTGTTTGTTCAGGGCTGTCCCATGCGCTGCGCGTATTGCCACAATCCCGATACCTGGTCGGTCAACGGCGGCACCATGGTGACCGTCGAACACCTGATGGATGAGTTCCAGAGTAACCACGAGTTCTATCGCAGCGGTGGCATTACGGTGTCCGGCGGCGAGCCGCTCCTGCAGCCCGAGTTTTTGGCCGATCTGTTTCGTGCTATGCATAACAACCCCGATGGCCGTGTACATACCTGCCTAGATAGCTGTGGCTATGCATTTGACCCCAACCACCCCGAGAAGTTCGATGCCGTGCTCAACGAGACCGACATGGTACTGCTCGATATTAAGCATGCCGACCCGGTCGAGCATAAAAAGCTGACCGGTTGCGATCCCGCACGCATCTTGGCGTTCGGCGATGAACTTGCACGTCGCAAGATCAAGGTCGTTATCCGCCACGTGGTGGTGCCGGGCATTACCGACACGGTGGAGGAGTGCGAGAAGCTCGGTCGCCTCATCGCTCCATGGCACAACGTGGTGGGCCTGGAAATGCTGCCGTATCACACGATGGGTGTCGTCAAGTACGAGCAACTGGGCATTCCCTATAAGCTCGAGGGCGTGCCCCAGATGGATACCGCGCGCATGCCCGAGCTGCGCAATGCCGTTATGACCGGCATGAAAAAGCGCCGTGCGGAGCTCAGGTCGGCCATCGGCTAACAAGCTATTTTTGCCCCTTTATGATACCCGAGCTGTACTGACTTAACGGCTTGGTGCTGACGCGGCTGAGCCAAAATGCTGGTACCATACCGTGGATAAGCAGTTTTCACAGGTTTGGGGGATGGTATGCCTACCATCGCGATTATCGGTGCACTCGAAAAAGAGGTTGCGCAGATTAAAGAAGAACTGAACGGTGCCCATGTGACGCAAGAGGCGGGCTTGACTGTTGTAAGCGGCGAGCTTGACGGTTTGTCTGTGGTCGCCACGACCGCTGGCATGGGTACCGTGAACGCTGCCGCCGCAACGCAGCATCTCATCAGCAAATACGCCCCGCAGGCCGTTGTGTTTTCGGGTATTGCGGGCGGCCTAAACCCTAAACTCCATATTAACGACGTGGTTATAGGCAAGTGCCTGCGCTATCTGGATACCGATACGGCACTCATCGCCGAGTCCGCGCCGGGGCTCGAGGAGTTTGCCTCGACGCCGGCGTTGGTTGATGTTGCCGCCGCCGTGCTTGCCGAGCATGGATTTGTGGATACCTCGGCGGATGAGAATTCTGCGGAGAAGGACCCCAAGCAGTTCCTGTGTGGCACTATCGCCACGGGTGACCGCTTTGTTACGGGTGACGCCATGCGTAACGCTGCGATTGAGGCCACGCATGCCGATTGCGTCGAGATGGAGGGTGCGGCAATTGCGCACATCGCGGCCAAGAATGGTGTCGATTGCCTAGTGCTGCGCGCTATCAGCGATAATTGTGACGAGGCATATGACGCGTTTTGCGAGCGAGAGTTCGATTTGGACGAGTACGCCCGCACCGCGAGCGGCATGACGCTCGATATCGTCCGCTACATCGCCGCTGCGTAATCGTGCATCTCTATTGTAAGAACCTACGACCAAGGAGTATCCATGGCCGATTCCATTAACTACCAGCTTGCCAAGTTCGTCGCCAGCTACGGCAAGGTTTCGCAGATTCCCGAGTCCACCTGCCCTGAGGTGAGCTTCGTCGGCCGCTCCAACGTGGGCAAGTCCTCCATCATGAACAAGCTATTTGGCCGCAAGAACCTGGTCAAGGTTTCAAGCACGCCGGGCAAGACGAGCAACATCAATTTCTTCGAGGCCGACGACGTGCACTTTGTGGACCTGCCGGGCTACGGTTTCGCCCGTCGTTCCAAGGCCGAGCGCGACCGCTGGGCTGAGCTTATCGGCGACTTCTTTGACTCCGAGCGCAGCTTTAACCTGGTCGTATCGCTGGTGGATATTCGTCACGACCCCAGTAAGCTCGACCATGACATGATCGACTACCTGCAGGGCAACGAGTTCAACTTTATCGTCTGCCTCACCAAGGCCGACAAACTCAGCCGTACCCAACAGGCCCGCCAGGCGGCCGCTATCAAAAAGCAGCTCAACGTCCCGGCCGAGAACGTGATCATCACAAGCTCTCAGACTGGCACCGGCATCGACGAACTCAAAAAGCGCATCGCCGAGGCTTGCCTCTAATAAGTGCCCCTTACCAGCAAGAGCCCCCAC
>CABSUD010000254.1:0-2478 GCA_902480795.1 uncultured Collinsella sp.
CAATAACACGGACAAGGAAAAGAGCTACATTCAGATTGAGTATGTTCTGTATGATGCCGATGGCAACCAGGTTGGAACGGCTCTTGCAAACACCAATCATCTGAAGGCGGGCGGCTCCTGGAAGTTCGAGGCGCTGGGTACGGTGTCTCCCGATCAGGTCGCCAGTTGGGAGCGCTCGGATGTGAGCGGTTTCTAGCATGTTGCATGCACTGGGGGAGGTGAAGCCGCATGCCCGATAAAAAGCTGACCGAGGAGGTGCTCAATGAGCTTCTCGATGCGCCGAACATTGATGGCTATATCAGGGAGCACGACTTTGCCGCCCCGTCGCTTTCGGACTACCTGAAGCAGCTGCTGCAGGAAAAGGGCTTGGAGCGGTCGCGCGTGGTTCGTATGGCCGATCTCAATGAGACCTTTGGCTATCAGATCTTTACCGGCGCGCGTCATCCGAGTCGCAATAAGGTGCTGCAGATTGCCTTTGCGATGGCGTTGACGCTCAAAGAGACCAACCGTGCGCTGACGGCTGCCGGGGTAAGCGTCCTTAACTGTAAGGACCGCCGCGATGCGATTATCATCTTTTGCATCGATCGCGGGTGCAGCCTCCAAAAGGTCAACGAGGAGCTGTATCGCTTTGGCGAGGAGACGGTGAGTTAGCGGCTGATATCTGAGCCGACGGAGCTGCCGAACAACGATGCAAACGAACGGGGCGCGGATGCCATGGGGTGTCTGCGCCCTGCGCTATGATGGAGGCTATGGATACTCAGACCCCAACATATTCCGATGACGAGCTAACCGCAGCGCTTGCCGAGCACCTGGCGTCGCTCGATCGCGACGACAGCTATCGCGTGGAGCGTGTACTTAAGCGCTCGTCCGTTGAAACAACCGAGCTCGTGTACTTTGAAGGAACCGGCGGTGGTTCGCTCGGCCCCTTTGTCCGTAAACGCATCGATGCTTCGGCTCAAATCGGCGGGGCATACGAGCGTCTGTTTGCCGCTCAACGGGCGGGCAGACGTTTTGAGCACCTGCCCAGAATCGTCGATTGTCGTCGTGTGGGCGACGATCTCAACGTGGTTATGGAATACATCGAAGGGGAGACGCTCGGGGCGCTGGTGGACCGTCTGGGAGCCACCCCCGATTATGCGCACGAAATGTATCCTGTCCTATGCGATGCCGTGGGCGAGCTCCATGCCGGTTTTGCAATGGCGGGGGAGACGTCGGCGTCGGTGATCCATCGCGACCTCAAGCCGTCGAATATCATCGTGACGGGTGCGAGCTGTACGCTCGATGAGGGCCTGACGTTTTCATCGCTGGTGATTATCGACTTGGGGATCGCGCGCGTATGGCGCGATGGCGCCGATGCCGACACCGTCAAGTTTGGCACGCGACCCTATGCGCCGCCCGAACAGTATGGGTTTGGGCAGACGAGTGTGCGCAGCGACGTCTACGCACTTGGCGCTCTGTTGTTCTTCTGCTTGACGGGAGTCGACCCTAAACCAGGGCTCGACATGCGCGAGCAATGCGAGGCGCGCGGCATTCCCACTCCACTTGCCGATGTCATCTGCATGTCGATGGCGCTTGACCCGGCCAAACGTTTTGCGAGTGCGGAAGCGTTGGGACGGGCGACGCGCGCGGCATACGATCTGAGTCGCCCCGTGCGGCCTCCTGCGCCTGCGCCTGTCCGTACTCCGGCCTCGGAGACGGTGTTGACGCCCCAAGGGCCCCGAAACCCCGCAGGGCTTCCTAGTCCCGCCGCCTCCGCTGCATGTGGTCTGCTCTCTCGCGTTCCGGAGTCTCTGGGGCGCATTTGGAATACGCTCGTCTGCTTCTCGCTGCTTGTGTTCTTTGTCGGAAGTCACTTTGCCGTCTTTCACCCCACCGGAGCAAACCAAAGCTACCCGACGTGGCTTCTCATAATCGAGTATTTTTTCTTTGTCGATGGCCTTATGGTGCTTATGCATTTCGCACTGCTCGATAAGCGCCGTCTTCGTCGGCGATTCGCACTGCTCGACAGCTATCGCGGCAAGAAACTCGCGAAACTCTGGCTCAAGGCATTGGGTGTGCTGCTCCTATGCATGATTGTCATAGTCGCGGTTGCCAATGCGACCGGCGTCGTCGATACCTCCGCTACCTAAAAGAAAAGGGCCCCATTGGGGCCCTTTGCAGTTGCACTTAGATGCGGTTCATCTGAGCGGCTACTTTGTTGTACCAGTCCTGCCACGTGGGCGGGCAGTACTTTTTGGCCGCTGCCGGGGTAAGGGTGGAGCCGTAGTTCGCGCCCAGATAGGCAACGTGAGCGGAGATGCCCTCGCTCCAGCTGCCAAAGCTACGCCAACCACCGCCGCGGGCACTCCAGCCCCAGGCGTTATAGGAGCCGG
This sequence comes from uncultured Collinsella sp., assembly GCA_902480795.1. Lineage (GTDB taxonomy): Bacteria > Actinomycetota > Coriobacteriia > Coriobacteriales > Coriobacteriaceae > Collinsella. The sequence continues at coordinate 2,373 of CABSUD010000254.1, forward strand.
CGCAATAGAGGCCCTTGCTGCTCTCGATGCAGGCGATGGCGGGGGACCAACGGGGATCGACGCCGGTATTCCAGGCGGCGACGGCAAAGTTATAGCCCTGACCTGC
>CABSUD010000255.1:0-2470 GCA_902480795.1 uncultured Collinsella sp.
GTAAGCGTCATCGCCGATTATCGCATCAACGTTTCGGCTATCAGCGATGCCGACTACAGTCGCAACAACCTTCTCACCACCATCAAGAAGCTCACACGCATGAAGCGTCTGCGCTCTATAGAGATGATGATTGAGGTGCCGACATTATTTATCTGGCTCTTGTGGAGCGGCATAGAGGCATGGATATATATGCCAGCCGACGCACCCGACTGTGCGCGAGGCGCTGTATACGGCGGCATTGTTGGGGGGCAGGTCCTGGGAAAACTCGAGCGCATGTTGCACCAGCGCCGCCTCGGACGTGCCCATATCCATGAGCATGTACGGCGAGGAACCGACCGAGGTATGGAAGAAGTGCAGATGAGCGTCATGGAAACCGGGGCAGACAAACTGCTCGCCGTAGTCGATAACCGACGTGGCGGCAGGAGCGGCGGCAATCACGTCATTGGGCGCACCGACTGCGACGATACGGTCGCCTGCGATGGCAATCGCCAGCTCGCGGGCGGTATCGATGCCGTCTTGCGCGGTAAAGACGTTCTTGGAGCGGATAATCCGATCGATATGTTGCATGGGCATCCCCATCTCTGGCAGGAAATTCAACACCCCCGAGTGTACTCCCCCGCCCTTGTAACAAAACTCCAAGCGGCAAACGGCAACTTTACCAGCCCTAGCGGCAGGTGGCATACTGGAGAGAGCCTGTACGATTTTGCGATCAACCCAGCAAGGAGCAAATCGACCATGACGAAGACCAAGGCACAGCAGATTATGGCGGCAACCGAGGCTCGCGCGGCTGACGACGTCACCGCAGCCATCAAAGATATCGCTACCGAGTTTGAGCCCTATATCATCAAGCAGCGCCGCCACTTCCATAAGCACCCGGAGCTGAGCCTCGCCGAGGAGCGTACGACTTCTGACATCGCCAACCAGCTCGACGCCATGAATATCCCCTACGAGCGTCCCCTCAAGACGGGCCTGGTGGCGACCCTTCGCGGCACCGCGCCCGACGCCTACCGCGAGGACGGCACGCCGCGCCGCCGCATCCTACTGCGCGCCGACATCGACGCCCTGCCCGTTACCGAGCAGACCGGCGAGGATTTTGCCAGCGTCAACGAGGGCTGCATGCACGCCTGCGGCCACGACTGCCATATCGCCATGATGCTCGGCACGCTGCAGATCCTGCGCCATATGACCGACGACATCCACGGCGAAGTCCGTATCGTCTTCCAGCCCAGCGAGGAAAACGGCCAGGGCGCCAAGCTCATGATCGGCACGGGCGTACTCGACGGCGTCGACGGCGCCTACGCCGCTCACATCTGGAGCGAGGTCGACGCCGGCACCGTAAGCTGCGAGCCCGGCCCGCGCATGGCCAATACCGACTGGTTCCGCATTGATGTCCGCGGCACCTCGTGCCACGGCGCCATGCCCCAGCGCGGTCACGACGCCGTTATGGTGGCCGCAGAGATCGTCAACGCCCTGCAGACCATCGTTTCGCGCGAGATCAGCCCCTACGAGCCGGCTGTCATCACCGTCGGCGAGCTGCACGGCGGCACCGCACGCAACGTTATCGCCGGCACGGCCTACCTCGCCGGCACGGTGCGCACCTACGGCGATTCGACCCACGAAGAAATGCCAGAGCTTATGCGCCGCATCGTGGAGCACACCGCCGCCGCCTTGGGCGCCGAGGCCGAGCTCACCGACTACACCATCGCCAACTACAAGGTCGAAAACGAAGCCGCCTCGAGCGAGCGCTGCCGCCAGGCCGTGATCAAGTGCCTGGGCCCCACCGGCCAGGGCCATTACCGTGGTACGCTTTCGGGCGAGGATTTCTCGGAGTACCTGCGCCGTGTGCCGGGCGTGCTCGCCTTTGTAGGTGCGCGTAACCCCAAGATCGGCGCGACGTACGCTCAGCATTCCTGCTTCTACAAGATTGACGAGACCGTGCTGGCCAAAGGCTCCATGGTGGCCGCCCAGTATGCCATCGACTTTTTGGCCGAGCCCACGCAAGAGGAGCTCGACGGCCCCACGATCGCCGCGGTTGCCGAGACCAATCCCGACCTGGCGGCCAAGCTGCGCTCTGCCAAGGCAACTGCGGCCGAGGCCCGCGACGCCATGCACGACGCCCGCACCGCCCGCCATGCCGCCATCAAGGGCATTCACGATGCCCGCGCCGCCGCTCGTCACGAGGATAAGCACGACGAGTAGTCGTCACACCCATCCATAACAGCCTGGCTAAAGCAAAGCTGGGGCGGACGTGTCGAAACGTCCGCCCCCGCTCATCTGTCAAGCGTGATTTCTACCATTTCTACCCCGTCCCCAAATGGCAGGTGGCATGGCTATTCGTCCTGAGGGTCCTCGTCGGAACTTGACTCGGGCGCCGACTCAGGCTCGGGCGCCGACACAGGCTCAGGCTCAGGCACAGGCTCAGGCGCGGGCGCCGGCTCGGGCGCAGGCCTGGGTGCAGGTGCGGGCTCGG
>CABSUD010000256.1:0-2459 GCA_902480795.1 uncultured Collinsella sp.
CCAGATGCTCCAGGCCGTTGTGCCTTCCCTGCATGAGCTTGCCCGTGAGGGCGAGGTCGGTCAGACCAAGATTACGCAGTATTCGCGTTACCTCACCCTGGCTCTGGCAATCCTCAACTCCGTGGGTTACCTCTTCCTCTTTAAGAGCTTCGGCATCAGCTTTAATGGCGCCGGCGCTCCCGAGATCATCTTCGACCTCATGGTCGTCGGCACGCTCACCGCGGGCGCCATGCTGATCATGTGGATTGGTGAGCTCATCACCCAGCGCGGTATCGGCAATGGCATGTCGCTGATCATCTTCGCGAACATCATGGCCGGTCTGCCGCAGGCTATCTTCTCCAGCACCGAGGGCAATGCCGGTGGCATCATCACCATGGTGATCATCTGCGCCATCATCCTGCTGGTTATCCCGCTGATTGTTTTCCTTGAGCGCGGCCAGCGCCGCATCCCGGTCTCCTACGCCAAACGCGTCGTGGGCCGTCGCATGATGGGTGGCCAGACCACCTACCTGCCCATCAAGGTCAACACCGCGGGTGTCGTGCCGATCATCTTCGCTTCGGCGCTGCTGTATTTCCCGGCTCAGATTGCCGTGTTCTTCCCCGGCATCGGGTGGATTCAGGCAGTTGCCTCTGCGCTTTCGACCGGTTGGCTCAACTGGGTGCTTAATGTTGTCCTCATCGTGTTCTTCGCATACTTCTACACCTCCATGGTGTTCAACCCCGATGACACGGCCGATAACCTTAAGAAGCAGGGCGGCTTTATTCCGGGCGTGCGTCCGGGTAGGGCTACCGCGGCCTACATCAAGAACGCGCTCAACAAGATTACGCTTCCCAGCGCTGTCTTTTTGGCGCTCATCGCCATCGTGCCTTCGATCATCTTCTCCTTCACGGGTAACCATCTGATCCAGGCATTTGGCGGCACGTCCATCCTCATCATGGTCGGCGTCGTGCTCGACACGGTCGATAAGCTCGAAGGCCAGATCAAGATGTATGATTACGATGGATTCTTTAAATAGGCTAGAGGAGGATTGCTCATGAACCTCGTATTGCTCGGAGCTCCGGGTGCCGGTAAGGGCACCGTCGCACAGGAGCTCGTCGCCGAGTTCGGCGTCGCTCACATTTCCACGGGCGACCTGCTGCGTGCTGCCGTCAAGGGTGGCACCGAGCTTGGTATTCAGGCTAAGAAGTACATGGACGCTGGCGAGCTCGTTCCCGATCAGCTCGTGATCGACCTTGTCAAGGAGCGCCTTGCCGCCGATGATGCCCAGCAGGGCTTCATCCTCGACGGCTTCCCGCGCAACACCGCCCAGGCCGTGACGCTCGATTCCGAGCTCTCCGCCATGGGTCGCGAGATCGACTGCGCCCTTCTAGTCGATGTGGCCCCCGAGGTCATTATCGATCGTCTGTCTTCGCGTCGCACCTGCCGCGCCTGCGGTTACACCGGTACCGCTGCCGATGCTACCTGCCCCAAGTGCGCAGGCGAGATGTATCAGCGCGACGACGACAAGCCCGAGACCATCAAGAACCGTCTCGACGTCTACGAGAAGTCCACGAGCCCGCTCGTCGACTACTATCGTGGCCAGGGTCTGCTCAAGTCGGTCAACGGTGACCAGGCTCGCGAGACCGTGTACGGGGATGTCAAAGAGGCTCTCGGTCTATGATCAAGATTAAGTCTGCAACGCAAATCGAGCAGATGAAGAAGGCAGGAGCGCTATCTAAGATGGCGCTCCGCCACGTTGGAGCCATGGTGCGCCCCGGCGTTTCGACTTTTGAGCTCGATCAGCTCGCGGAGCAGATTATCCGCATGCATGGCGGCACCCCGGCCTTTAAGGGTTACGGCGGGTTCCCGGGGACCATTTGCGCATCGATCAACGATGCCGTGGTCCACGGTATTCCCAACCCCGACATGATCCTGCGCGATGGCGATATCATCTCCATCGATACGGGAGCCGTTGTCGACGGTTGGGTCGGCGATAACGCTTGGACGTTTTTCGTTGGTACCCCTACGCCCGAGGCCAAGGCCCTGTGCGAGGTTACGCGCGATTGCCTTAAGGCTGCAATCGAGCAGGCTGTTCCCGGTAACCATATTGGGGACATTGGTTATGCCGTCCAGTCTCTCGCCGAGTCTCACGGCTATGGCGTGCTTCGCGATTATGTGGGGCACGGTATTGGCCATGTGATGCACGAGGACCCCAACGTTCCGAATTTCGGAAAGAAGGGGAGGGGCGTTCGTCTCCAGGCCGGTATGGTCATTGCCATCGAGCCGATGGTCACGATGGGATCCAATCATGTGAGCACGGGCTCCGATGGTTGGATCGTCACGACCAACGACCACCTTCCCGCCGCGCACTACGAGAACACCGTCGCCATCACCAATGACGGTCCGGTGATTCTCACCACGGATGCCCAAGGTGCTTGGTGCTCCCTCCAAGGCGGAGAAATGTAACAAGTTCCATTTAG
>CABSUD010000257.1:0-2445 GCA_902480795.1 uncultured Collinsella sp.
CGGGCAGCCGCTCGGCGCAATGGCCCCGCGAAGCACGTCGCCGCAGCGGCATCCGCGCGGCTCGATCGTCGGCGCAGCGGGCACGTCAAAGCGAATGCGGGCGTCAAAGCGCGCGAATTCGGGTCGGATGGAGAGGCCCGAGCCGGCAATCGACCCCAGCCCGCGCCATGTGGTGTCGCATGGCTCAAACACCTGCTCGACCAGCTGGCGCGCCACGGGGTTACCGTCTGCGTTGACGCCACGGCGGTAGGCGTTGTCGATCGCCGGCTTGTTCTCGACAACCATCTGGACCAGCATGCAGATGCCCTGCAAGATATCGACCGGCTCAAACCCGGTGACTACGCCGGGGGTCTCGAACTCATCGACCAAAAACCCAAAGGGTGCCAGGCCTGTGATGGTAGCGACGTGGCCCGGCAGGATAAAGCCGTCGATGGTCGTCTCGGGGTCGTTTGAGATTGCACGCAGAGCCGGCGGCGTGGTCTTGTGAGCACAGTAGACCGAGAAGTTCTGGAGCCCGCGCGCGTCGGCCTCCAGGATAGCGGCGGCAATGGTGGGCGTTGTGGTCTCAAAGCCCACGCCCATAAAAATGACCGGGCGATCGGGGTTTTGCTCGGCAATGTCGAGCGCGTCGAGCGGGGAGTAGACGATGCGGATGTCGCGCCCTGCCGCCTTTTGCGCAGCGAGCGAGGTGGATGATCCGGGCACGCGCATCATGTCGCCAAAGGTGGTGATGATGGCGCCGTCTATGTTGGCGAGCGCGATTGCGTGGTCGATGTCGCGGTTGGCGGTGACGCAGACGGGGCAGCCCGGGCCGCTCAGCAGCTTGAGCCCGGCCGGCATAATGGAGCGAAAGCCATAGCGGCCGATGCTTACGGTGTGCGTGCCGCAGACTTCCATAAGGTTGATGGCGCGGTCGCCGACAAGCTCGTGAATGCGCTCGATGAGCTCGCGAGCCAGCTTGGGATCGCGGAATGCCGAGAAGTCGATACCGGAGCGCGCCGGCTGTCCGGCCGCCACTAGTAAGCCTCCGCCGGGTTGGTGGCCAGCTGGTCTTCTTCGACCAGTTCGGTCATGTCGTTGACCAGCTCGAGCGTCTCTTGCGCTTCCTGCTCGTCGACGATCTGGATGCCAAAGCCGGCGTGTACGAGAATATAGTCGCCAACCTGCGCCGCCGGCACGAGCCGCAGCGACACGGGGCGCTCGATGCCCATCATGTCGACGGTGGCCTTGAGGTCGTCGTCGCGTCTGACTACTTTACCGGGAACGGCAAGGCACATATTGTTCCCCTTTTATACGCTTTGCGCTGGACGGGCGCTCAATAATCCATCAGTTGATGGTAGCGCTCGCGGGCGCTGCGGGCAAACGCGCTACACCTGTGAGACGGCGGCTTGCGGGCTGGCCGAACAGCCTATTGCGGTGCGACCTGTGCGAGGCGAGTGCGTGCGACTGCCGCCTGACCGTAGGCGATGCAGCCGTCGTTAACGGGCACGGTTTGGGGAATCAAGACCGTAAGGCCTGCGTCTTTAAGCTCGCGGGTGAGGAGCTGGAGCAAAAGTCGGTTCATGAACACGCCGCCCGAGAGCGCGACGGTGTCGATGCCCTCGTGCACGCAGATATCGCTGGCGATGCGCGCCGAGATCTGGTCAAAGCCCAGGCTGTGCACGTATTCGTCGAATGTGGCGTGCTCGTCCAGGTCAAAGCGCAGCGAACCGTCGGCGTTGGCGTCGATCATGAGCATGCGGGTTTTGGCGTTATCGGCGATGGAGAACCAGGCAAAGGTTGCCATGGCTATCGCCACCAGGGCAAACAGGACCAGCACCACGGTGGTGGTAAGTTTGCGGCGCAGGTCGGTGTCGGCGGGCGCGGCGGCGTTGGGCTTGCCGATGGCGGGCGTGCAGTTGGCGGCGGGTTGCTTACACGTCATGGCTACTCACCGTCCAAGGTCGCAAAGAGGGCCAGGTGCAGGGTGCCTGGGTCTTGATGCAGGTAGTCGGCGCTATCGGGGTCGGTGCCCTCGATGTAGTAATAGATATCCAGACGATAGGTCTGGCCCAGCGCCAGCGTGGCGAGCGAGTTTTGCGGGCGCTCGGCCGTCTCGCCGGCGTCCAGGGTAAAGGCGGCCGGGTCCTGCTTCGCGTCTGCGCCGCAGGCAAGTTGGCCGTTTTGCCAGCCCAGCACGTAGGCGCGGTCGCGGGATGCTCGTCGCGATGGCCACTATCGGAGCTATCGAGCTCAAAGATGTTGGTGGCAAGCACCTGGCCGCCGCTCGAGATCTTGATGCCCACGCGAGCCGCACGCAGCAGCTCGGCATCGGCACCCTGCGGAACCAGCGACTCGGCCAGATACAGGCTCACCTTGCCCTTAACCTTACTGGTGCCCGTGCCCGTGATGGTGGGACGCAGGTCGATCCAGCCGTGATAGTAGGTGGAGCCATTGTCTTTTGCC
>CABSUD010000258.1:0-2432 GCA_902480795.1 uncultured Collinsella sp.
GACACTCCGCATGCAATCTATGCAAACAAACAAGTACGTTTAGCTACATTCGGTAAGTTCGAGCACGCTGCCCTTAACGATAAGCGCCGGCTCCAGGACGACCTTTTCGGCACGCCTGCCGCCCCTACCGGCAAGACGCTTGGACATGCAGCCAAAAGCATGCTCCGCGAGGACGCCAGGATCCTGCTCAATGGCAGTCAGCGCCGGCTCAAAGAGAACGTCGGCCGCCGAGTTGTCATAGCTTACGACCGAAATATCGCCCGGGATGCTCTTCCCCATCTCGTGCAGGCGCTTGAGCAAACCAAGGGCAATGTTATCCGAGCTTGCGAACACGGCGGTGGCATCAGTTGCGAGCACCGCCTCCGAGGCCTCGTATGCGCTCGGAATGTAGTACTCGCTCTCAAACTCCAAACGCGCGTCGATAGGCAGGCCAACCTCGCGCAGCGCGCGCTCATAGCCGGCAAGTCGCTTACGCCCCGTATTGGAACGGCGCGCGTTAACCAAGCAAGCAATGCGACGATGGCCCCGCTCGATCAGATAGCGGGTGGCCATGTAGCCGCCCATCTCGTGGTCGAACATCACCTTGTCGCACTCGAGTCCCTCAATGGCACGGTCGACCATTACGGCCGGGATGGGCAGGTGGCTGACTTCTTCGCGCAGGGCGCGGTCGTCGGAGAACTCGTCGCCCACGACCAGGAAGACGCCATCAACGCCGCGCGTCACCAGCTGGCGCAGCAGCTCCAGATCGTCATCGGCGCTTCCGCCCGAGCTGGTAATGAAGAGCGCATAGCCGTCCTCGCGGCAGCGCTTTTCCAAACTGCCGGCGAGTGAGGCAAAAAAGCGGCTCTCGATATTAGGAACGATAAGGCCCAGCGTACGCGACTCGCGCATGACCAGACTACGAGCAATCTGGTTAGGGACATAGTGGTTGCGCGCCGCGACCTCCTTGATGAGCTTGCGGTTTTCTTCCGAGATGCGACAGGGCCGATTATTGAGAACAAGCGAGACCGACGAGGGGGAAAGCCCCACCTCCTGGGCGATCTGCTTGAGGGTGACTTTGTTGGCCATCTCGCTCCTTCCGGGTTTACGCGCAATCTCTTGAAAGTATAGCGACTACCCCTCTACCTCGGTGATAAACACTTTACCAATCCGGTAGACGGCTGTTTTATCGCCGTCAGCGCACCAAATCCGTCCGGGTGGGGTATATTGCAATCGATTGATGACGACGACCACCAAAAGGCGGATATTCATATGCACGAGAACGACTTTTTTAACGAGGACCTGCTGTGCGCGCTCGCTGGCGTTGCCGGCGAGGACAACGTGCTCATGAGCGAGCCCATGCGCGAGCACACCACGTTTAAGATCGGCGGCCCGGCCGACGTCTTTGTCACGCCCGATACCGAGCAGGGCCTCGTCGCCACGCTCGATACCTGCTATCGCTGCGACCTGCCGCTTACCATCGTGGGCAACGGCTCCGACCTGCTTGTCGGCGACAAGGGCATCCGCGGCGTCGTCGTGGCGCTGGGCGAAGGCCTCTCCGACATTACGGTCGACGGCACGCACGTCACGGCGGCAGCCGGCGCCTTGCTTTCCGATGTCGCCGCGGCGGCAGCCGAGGCCGGCCTCACCGGCATGGAGCCCATCTCGGGCATCCCCGGATCGGTCGGCGGCGCCTGCTACATGAACGCCGGTGCCTACGGTGCCTGCATGGCCGATGTGCTGGAGTCTGTGCGCGTCTACAAACCCGCTCGCCAGCTCGACGACGGCACCCGCGGCAGCGGCAATATCATTGAGTTCGATGTCGATGAGCTCAACCTAGGCTATCGCAAGAGCCGCATTGCCGACGACGGCTTCATCGTGCTTTCGGCCACCTTCAATCTCGCTCCGGGCAACGCCGCGATGATCAAGGCCGACATGGACAACTACCGCCAGCGCCGCGAGGACAAGCAGCCACTCGACATGCCGAGCGCCGGCTCCACCTTCAAGCGCCCCGAGGGCTACTTTGCCGGCAAGCTCATCATGGACGCCGGCCTGCGAGGACACGCCGTTGGCGGCGCGCAGGTGAGCGAGAAGCACTGCGGCTTCATCGTCAACGCCGACCACGCCACCGCCGCCGACGTCGACGAACTCATCCGCCACATCCAAACAACCGTCAAAGACCAATTCAACGTAGACCTAGAACCCGAAGTCCACCGAGTCGGCGAATTCCTTTAACAAAGAAGGCCCCGAAAGGGGCCTTCACCATATTTATTCAGATAACCCAGTCCGGTGTGTCGCGCTCAGGACCCGAGAGGGCCGGGACAGTCCGAGAGGCATAAGGTTGATCGCGAGTTCCGCACGAGCCGGAGAGCACTTAATGTGCTCTCCGTGCGAGCAGGACTGCCCGAGCAGGCAACCTTATGCCTCTCGGACTGTCCCGGACCAAGCCGCAG
>CABSUD010000259.1:0-2397 GCA_902480795.1 uncultured Collinsella sp.
TGTTGAGCCATTGCGTTGATGCGCAGGCGCATGCTCGCCACCTTTGGATCGTCGGTCACGATGGGATAGTAATGGAGCGTGACGATCATGCCATCTTCGTCCCTAAATGCCTTTTCAATGTTGTCAAGCGCGTCGTGGCTATCCAGCGGGCTGGTCTCGGCTGCCATCTCGGCGTGAGCGCTTGCGAACTTCCTGCCCGGGCCGTAGTCGTGAACCATCAAATCGTGAACGCCCAAAACGCCGGGGTAGCTCATGATCTTGTCTCGAATGTGCTTGACCAGCTTAGGATCGGGCGCCTGGCCCAAAAGCGGGCTCACCGTATCCTGGATGAGTTCAAAACCGCTCCAGCCAATATAGGCGCCAACGGCAAGTCCAACCCAAGCGTCAAGATTGACATGCGCCACCTGGGAAACAATCGCGCACGCCAGCACAGCACCCGTGGCAAGGACATCATTCTTGGAATCCTGCGCGGTCGCATGCATCGTCTCGGACTCAATGCGATCGCCGAGCTTTTGGTTGAGGGCCGCCATCCAGAGCTTTACGACCATCGAAAGCACGAGAACTGCCACCAGGGCAAGCGAGAACTCGACAGGTTCGGGGTGGATGACGCGCTCAACCGAGGACTTCACCAGCTCAACGCCAATCAGCAGCACGAGTGCCGCTGCTGCCACCCCGGCAAGCGCAAACATCACGCCAATGCTCACAGCGATGACCGGAAGCAGTAGCAAACCGCACCCGCACCCACCAGGGCTGTACACAACAGATTGTCGGCGTCGTTCCATCGTCACTCCAGCCTCAACATCTTTGAGCACTACAATGCCCTTCGGCAATTAGCCAAGCGAAAGCAGTCGTTTGTAGACATCGAGGCCTTTGAGAAGGATTTCCTCGTCAAAGAGCACGGTATCAGTGTGAAGGGCGCTCGTGGCATAGGCGGGACAGCCATCCGAATCGCTCGGATTATCTTGGCCGGCAGGCACACCCGTGCCCAGCAAGAAGAACACGCCCGGCAGATGGCGTTGATAGAACGCGAAATCCTCGGCGATCAGCAGCGGCTCGTCCACAAGTTGCAGCCCGGACAAGGCAGGCGCAATGCAGGCAAACAGCTCGGGGTCGTTATCGACTGGCGGATAGCCCTCGGCAAAGTCGAGATCGTACGTACAGCCTGTTGCGGCGCAGGCCTCGTCCAACACGCGTCGCACGCCCTCGCGAGCACGGTCGAACATACCGTCCGTAAACACGCGCAAGCTGCCGGCTACATGGGCCTCCCCCGCCACCGCATTGCAAACCGTACCGGCCTGCAGCAGGCCGAACTTAGCAATGCAGGGTTCATCGGCACCCAACTCGTCCATCAATTCGCGCTCGGCAACCAAAAACTTCGCTGCCGCCAACGCGGCATCGTGCGACTCCTCAACCGGCACACCATAAGTCTTAGCAATATGGATACTCGTACCGTGAATATGGATATGTGTCTCGCTCGAGCGCGCCAGCAACGGACCGGAGCAGCTCGCCAACGTGCCGGCGGGCAGATCGGGCCACACATGGAAGCCGAAGATGCGATCCGCCCCGTAGCGCTCGAACACGCCGCTCTCGCACACTGTCTTGGCACCACCAGTCGTCTCCTCGGCCGGCTGAAACACAAAGAGCACATTGCGCTTAATGGCGCCCGGCTGCTCGCGAATCGTACGGTCGACATACGTCGCGGCGGCAAGTGCCATAGCCATGTGCCCATCGTGTCCGCAGGCGTGCATCTTGCCGGGATGGGTCGAGGCGAAATCCGCACCCGTCGCCTCCGCGATGGGCAGCGCATCCATATCGGCGCGAATCGCCGTGGCATGCACGGCACCAACGCCAGCGTCGAAGAAAGCGCAGACGCAGCTGGGGCACGGATAGGTCACCTCGCAGGTGAGCGGTGCCAACACGCCCTCGATATAGGCGATCGTCTTCGGGAGATCAAAGTCGAGCTCCGGAATGCGATGCAGGTCGCGACGATAGCGACGAAGTTCTTGGAGCTCGGTCATAGAAGATCCCTTCGTGAGGCATATCTGTTGCAATTTATTGTGATACAGGATTGTGGCACACATGTTTCCAGCATATTGCTGCATTTTTTAAACGTTATATACGAATACTCTTGTTTGGTAAAGTGCAACGTGGTAGGGTCGTTACCACTTGATAGAGGCGCGAGCACGAAGAACCGCGGGCGAGCCGGCAGGCTTTGACCCCGTGGGGAGGCGAAACCCGCCGAACTGGGCTTTTCGGGCACGAACAACCTGGTGGGCCTGCGGGAAACACCCACAGGACTGTCTGCAGCAATGCGGGAGCGCTATCCGGACATTGGGTCCACGCTATACGGATTCGATGCGCCGATGGCGCCGTCTGGATAGCGAGGTTTACGGGACA
>CABSUD010000260.1:0-2384 GCA_902480795.1 uncultured Collinsella sp.
GAACATGGTATCATTGAATCATCAGAATTCAACTGCATCAGGAGGTAAGACCTATGGGCAAATTCCCGAAAGACTTTTTGTGGGGCGGTGCCACTGCCGCCAACCAGTGCGAGGGCGCTTACAACGAGGGCGGGCGCGGCCTGTCCAGCGTGGACGTGGTACCCTTTGGCCCCGACCGCTTCCCCGTGGCGCTGGGCCAGCTGAAGATGCTGGACTGCGATGCCGAGCAGGCCGCGGTAGCTCTTGAGCGGGCGCGAGGCCATGTCCGTGCTGCGGTGAGTGGCCATGAGAAGAGCAATGCCGACGCCCGATAGGTGCGCGGCGTGAGCTGATATGACATCCAGACGAGATATCCAATACAAGGAGGAGTTATGACGAACAAAGAGCTGGCTCAAAAGCTGCTGGATCTTTTGGGCGGTAAAGACAACGTGCTCGCAAACGCGGCGTGCATGACGCGCCTGCGCGTGACCGTCAAAGACGCGGGCAACGTCGACACGGAGGGCATTAAGGCGCTCGACGGCGTGATGGGCCTGGTCGAGGACGACACGATGCAGATCGTGCTGGGTCCGGGCAAGGTGAATAAGGTGCTCGAGGAGTTCTCCAAGCTCACCGGCCTTGCGAAAGGCGTTGCCGACGAGAGCGTGGTTGACGCTGCGGCCACGAACAAGGCCGCGCAGAAGGCCAAGTACGAGTCCAAGCCGGTTCAGGCCTTCCTCAAGAAGATTTCCAATGTCTTCGTCGCCCTGCTTCCCGGCATCATTGCGGCTGGCCTCATCAACGGTATCTGCAACGTCATTAACGTCTCGACGGCAGGCGCGCTTGCAGGCGAGTGGTGGTACCAGGGCATTCGTTCCATGGGCTGGGCCCTGTTCGCCTATCTGCCCATCTTGGTGGGTTATAACGCGGCACGTGAGTTTGGTGGCTCCGCTGCGCTGGGCGGCATCGCCGGCATGATGTGCATCGCCAACAGTGCCATGCCCCTGCTTGCGCCTGGCGCGGCTGATCCTGCCACTGCCATTCTGCTGCCGCTCACCAATGCGCAGTACAACCCCGCAGCGGGCGGCATGATCGCGGCTCTCATCGCTGGCGCATTTTTTGCCTGGATGGAGCGTCAGATTCGCAAGGTTATGCCCAACGCACTCGACACGTTTTTGTCCCCGCTGCTGGTGCTCATCATCGGCGCCTTTGCTCTGATGCTCGTCATCCAGCCGGTTGGCGCATGGCTGACGACTGCCATCTTTAGCGTTTTGACCTTTATCTTCGAGAAACTGGGCGTCCTGGGCGGCTATATCCTGTCGGCAGGCTTCTTGCCGCTGGTGTCCGTCGGCCTGCATCAGGCGCTCACGCCGATCCACGCTATGCTCAACGATCCCGACGGCGCTACCAAGGGTATCAATTACCTGCTTCCCATCCTTATGATGGCTGGCGGCGGCCAGGTCGGTGCCGGTTTGGCGCTGTACTTTAAGACCAAGAACGCCAAGCTCAAGAAGTACGTCGCAGAGTCCATTCCCGTTGGAATCCTGGGTGTGGGCGAGCCTCTGATGTATGCTGTTACGCTGCCGCTCGTTCGTCCGTTTGTGACGGCCTGCCTGGGTGCCGGATTTGGCGGCGCGCTCGCGGCGCTGCTTCACATCGGCACGGTTTCTCAGGGCGTTTCCGGTCTGTTTGGCCTGCTGATCGTCGTTCCTGGCCAGCAGCTCGGCTACGTTGCCGCTATGCTGCTTGCCTATGCCGCCGGCTTTGTCCTGACGTGGTTCTTTGGCGTCGACGAGCAGAAGATCAACGAGTTCTTTGGCGAGTAGTTTGATATCGCGAGCCGTGTTGCTCGGGGCTCGCGGTGCGCGGCAGATTTCTTGATGCTATGGTTGTGCCGGCGGGGCTAACTGCTCCGCCGGCCTTTTTTAAAGGAGCGTTGAAGCGTGAAAACGGGTATTTCGATTTATCTTTCCAGCCCTCTGCAGGATATTGAGCGGACGATTGAGCGTGGTGCCGCGGCGGGTGCGCGCTATGCGTTCACCTCGCTGCATATTCCCGAGGATGGGGGAGCGGCGTATGCCGATAAGGTCCGTCATGTGCTGTCGCTGCTTTCCGCCCGCGGCATTGCGCTCATTGCCGATGTGGGGCCGCGTACGTGCGATTTGCTCGGGCTTGAGCGTATCGAGGACCTGCGCGATCTGGGGTTGGAATACCTTCGTTTGGACTATGGCTTTAGCGCCCAGCGGGTCGCGGAGCTGTCCGGTGTATTTCGCATTGTGGTCAATGCATCGACGGTGAGTTCTGATGAAATCGCATCGTGGCGTGAAGCCGGCGCCGATGTGACTCGTTTTGCCGCCTGCCACAATTTTTACCCCAAGCCTTATACCGGTTTAGCTCTTGAAGATGTT
>CABSUD010000261.1:0-2376 GCA_902480795.1 uncultured Collinsella sp.
GGGGCGTTCGGTTAACTGCGGGAGCGTGCCGTCAGCTCAATGTGTTCGGTTGGGATCGGAAATCAACCTCTGTTAGAGTTGCAGGGATTAAATCCCGCCTATTCATGCGACATTGGAGTGACAACCTTGACCGCCGCAACCACGCCTAAAAGTAAGTCAACCGCCGCCGCGCTCTCCCCCGCGCGCACCAAGCTCTGCCTGGCGCTGCTCGTGCTGTTGGGATTCTCGCTCGGTTGCTCCGAATTCGTGGTCATCGGCATCGAAAGTGACCTGGCGACGGAACTCGGCGTATCGCTTGCCACTGCGGGCCAGCTCATCAGCGTGTTTGCGCTTGTCTACGCTATCGCGACGCCGGTGCTTGCGCTCAGCACGGGGCGATTCCGCCGCTACCAGCTGCTCGTGTGCTACAGCATCGTCTTTGTGCTCGGCAATCTGGTCATGGCGCTGGCGCCCAACTTTCAAGTGTTGTTCGCCTCGCGCATCATCTTGGGCTCCGTCGCGGGCGCACTGCTCGCCGTGGGCGTAACGTATATCCCCGAGCTGCTGTCCCCGCAGCAGACCTCACTCGCCATCTCGGTGGTATACGGCGCGTTTTCCGTGGCGATGGTCTTTGTCACTTCGATCGGCAAGTTCGTGGCCGACACGCTCGATTGGCACGTTGCCATGTACGGCACACTAGCCTTTGCCGTTCTGATCTGCGCCGCGCTCGTGGCGTTTATGCCGCGCTCCGGTCAGACCGACGAGCCTGCCACCTTTCGCGAGCAGGCGGGGCTTCTACGCGAACCGAGCATCATCACCGGCATGCTCATCTTTTTGTTTGGCGTGGGCTCGGTCTATGTGTTCTACGGCTACGTGACGCCTTATCTTGAGCAGGTGCTGGGCATGGGCACGGTCGAAGCCAGTACCACGCTTATGGCCTACGGTGTGTTCTGCCTGATCTCGAACATCCTGGGCGGATGGATCGATGCGCGCTTTGGCATGAAGGCGCTGCTTGTGACGTTTGTGCTGCAGGCGGCGGCGTTACTCGGGCTGTTTGCTGTGGGCAGCACCATGCCGCTCGCGCTGGTCTTTGTCTTTAGCTTGGCGCTGCTCATGTACCTATTCTCGGTATCGTGCATCACGCACTTTATGGACGTGGCACGCAGCCGCCATCCCAAGTCGATGGTACTCGCAAGCTCGGTTGAGCCCATGGCGTTTAACGTCGGCATCTCGTTTGGCACCGCGGTGGGCGGCGCCGTGGTAAGCAGCATTGGCATTGCGTACGTGGGCGCAGTGGGTGCCGTGTTCTCGCTTGTGGCCTGGGTGCTTACGCTGGTGACGATTAAGTTGGCTCGCTGGGAGCGCAAGCGGGCGAGGGCGCAGGCGTAGATGCGATACTCGAGCTCGATGATGGCGATCGAAAGGAAACCGCATATGCAACGCGTACTGTTTATCTGCTATGGAAACATCTGTCGCTCGACGATGACTGAGTCCGTGTTTACCGAGCTGGTGCAGCGCGCCGGGCGCGCGGGCGAGTTTGTCATCGATTCCGCGGCGACCTCGACCGAGGAGATCGGCAACCCGCCACACCACGGTACCGTTGCCAAGCTGCACGAGGTTGGGATTCCTGTCGTTGCCCACCGTGCGCGCCAGGTGCGCCGCGCGGAGTATGGTGACTGGGACCACATTGTCTATATGGATGCCGAAAACGCGCGCGGTCTGCATCGCATTTTTGGCAGCGATCCCGATGGCAAGATCTCACGCCTGCTCGATTGGACCGATCGCCCCGGCGACGTGGCCGATCCCTGGTACACCGGCAACTTCGATGCCACCTACCGCGACGTGCTCGCCGGTTGCACCGCTATGCTAGAGCAACTGTAGGCGCTCGGGCGGCGCGGGCACACGGGCCACGCCATCGGCATAAAACGAGCGTGGGAGAAAATCCACACTCATGAATGTGATAAAGGGACTGGCCCTAGACCGGCTTGACCTCCAGCTTTATCCCCTCGACGCAGGACGCATATAGCGGCAAATAGAGAACCGCTCCGTTGCGCTCAACGTTGCCTCTCGAGAAAACAATCCCGAGCCTTACGCCATATTCAGCCGTATCAAGCACATGACCGAGCGCAGCGTGCGCGTGGTAATAGGAGCCCGATTTAACCTCGATCGGAACAGCCGTCCCATCCGGTCCATCGACCACAAAGTCCACTTCACCGCGCTTTTTTGTCTGATAGTAGTAAAGCTGGCGATTTTGGGCAGTCAGCTGCTGGGCCACCACGTTTTCGTAAATGCCGCCCAGATTGGGCTCCTTGCTATCAAGATACGCCGCTTGGGCGACTCCAACGGGGTAGCGCGCCATCAACATGCCCGTATCCGATTGATATAGCTTGAACTGCG
>CABSUD010000262.1:0-2368 GCA_902480795.1 uncultured Collinsella sp.
GAACAAGATTTTTGACATCTGCAACTGCAATGTCAAGATCTGCAACGCTCTGCGTACTTCTCTGCTGTTCAATACGCCCTATCTTTCGCGCAGCTCCTTCACTGCAAAGGTCGAGAAGGAGAAGTGCGTAGCCTGCGGCAAGTGCGTTGAGACCTGCCCGGCGGGCGCCGTCAAGATGGGTCAGAAGCTCTGCCGCAAGGACGGCTCCGAGGTCAAATATCCCCATGCTCCCCTGCCGGACAACAATATCTGGGGACCCTACGCATGGGATGAGAACTACCGCGACACCGCGCGTATGTCAAACACCTACGCTACCGGCTCCGCCCCGTGCAAGGCGGCCTGCCCCGCACACGTGCCCGTTCAGGCCTACCTGCGCCTCGCCCATGAGGGCAAGTACCGCGAGGCTCTCGCGATGATAAAGACCGAGAACCCGTTCCCGGCCGTCTGCGGCCGCGTCTGCAACAAGAGATGCGAAGCGGAGTGCACGCGCGGCAAGATTGACGCTCCCGTATCGATAGATGCGGTCAAGAAATTCGTCGCCGACCTCGACCTGAACTCTGCGGACAGGTTCGTGCCCGAAAAAATCGTCCAGTCGACTCACGGCGAATTTGACGAGAAGATAGCTATTATCGGCGGCGGCCCCGCCGGCTTGAGCGCTGCCTACTATCTCGCGCAGATGGGCTACAAGCCCACCGTCTTTGAAAAGAACCCGATTCCCGGCGGTATGCTCACCTACGGTATTCCCAGCTTTAAGCTGGAGAAGGACGTTATCGAGGCCGAGGTCGAGATCATTCGCCTGATGGGTGCCGAGTTCCGCTATGGCGTGGAGGTCGGTCGCGATGTGACGCTCGATGAGCTGCGCGAGCAGGGTTTTAAGGCCTTTTATGTTGCCATCGGCTGCCAGGGCGGCCGCCTTGCCGGCATTCCGGGCGAGGATGCCGAGGACGTGACCGTGGCCGTCGACTTCTTGCGCGAGGTCAACAGCGGCAAGATCGACGCGCTACCCGGCCGCACCATCGTAGTGGGCGGCGGCAACGTGGCTATCGACGTGACCCGCAACGCCTGCCGTCTGGGCTCCGAGCATGTTGAGATGTTCTGCCTGGAGAGCGAGGCCCAGATGCCCGCCAGCGAGGAGGAACGTCGCGAGGCCGTTGAGGACGGCGCTCACATCAGCTGCGGTTGGGGCCCCAAGGAGATTCACCTGGACGAGGCCGGTCGTGTGTGCGGTATCACCTTCAAGCGCTGCACGCGTGTCTTTGACGACGAGGGCCGTTTTGCGCCCGAGTACGACGAGAACGATCTGCGCCGTGTCGATGCCGACCGTGTCGTCATGTCGATTGGCCAGTCCATTGTGTGGGGCGACCTGCTGGCTGGCTCCAAGGTGGAGCTCGGCCGCGGCCAGGGCGCCCTTGCCGATCCCCAGACTTACCAGACCGCCGAACCCGACATCTTTGTGGGTGGTGACGTCTACACTGGCCCCAGCTTTGCCATCGACGCTATCGCCGCCGGCCACGAGGCCGCGGTGTCCATCCATCGCTTTGTGCAGCCGGGCTCCACGCTCACCATCGGCCGCAATCAGCGCCGCTACACCGCACTCGACCGCGACGACGTTGTGCTCGAGAGCTACGACAACGCGAGCCGCGAGGTTGCGCATGTGGACCGCGAACGCGAGAAGGCTGCGCCGTTTAGCGAGTATGTTGAGACCTTTACCGAGGAGCAGGTGCGCGCCGAGACCGCCCGCTGCCTGGGCTGCGGCGCCTCGATTGTCGACCCCAACAAGTGCATCGGCTGCGGCCTGTGCACCACCAAGTGCGCGTTTGACGCCATCCATCTGGATCGCGACCGCCCCGAGTGCTCCACGATGGTCAAATACGAGCAAAAGCTCCCAAGCCTGGGCAAGTACGCGCTCAAGCGCGCCATCAAGATTAAGTTCGGTCGCAAGTAAGTAGCCATAACGGGAACGGCGGAAGAAAAAGTGCATGAATTGGGGATCGTTTACCACATCATTCGCGATGTCGAGAATGTAGCGCGCGCTCATGGCGTGCGTCGCGTTTCGAGCGTAACGTTGCTGTTGGGCGAGGTCTCGGGCGTCGTTCCCGACTTGCTGCTCGACGCTTGGCGCTGGGCAGCAGATAAAAAGCCTATCGCGCAGGGCGCGGAGCTTGTTGTGGAGCCCGTCGAGGCTGTGACGCATTGCGAGGCATGTGGCCGCGACTACGCGACGGTCGAGCACGGCAAGACCTGCCCCCATTGCGGCAGCGGCGAGACATACCTGTTGCAGGGCCAGGAGGTCATGATCAAGCAGATCGAGATCCCCGACGAGGACCCGGCAGACGCTGCCCTCGGCGGTCCTTCCGACGCTCCCGAC
>CABSUD010000263.1:0-2352 GCA_902480795.1 uncultured Collinsella sp.
CGCCATGGCGAGCCACGACATCACCTTTGTCGGCATCATCCAGACGGCGCGCGCCTCGGGCATGGAGCAGTTCCCGCTGCCTTACGTGCTCACCAACTGCCATAACTCGCTGTGCGCCGTGGGCGGCACCATCAACGAGGACGACCACGTCTTTGGCCTCTCGGCTGCCAAAAAGTACGGCGGCATCTTCGTTCCGCCCCATATCGCGGTCATCCATTCCTTTATGCGTGAGAACTTTGCCGGCTGCGGCAAGATGATCCTGGGTTCCGACTCGCACACCCGCTATGGTGCCCTGGGTACCATGGCCGTGGGCGAGGGCGGCGGCGAGCTGGCAAAGCAGCTGCTGCGCGACACCTACGATGTCGCCTATCCCGGCGTCGTTGCCATCTACCTCACGGGCGCTCCGCGCCCCGGCGTCGGCCCGCACGACGTGGCGCTCGCCATCATCCGCGCCGTCTTTGCCAAGGGTTACGTTAAGAACAAGGTCATGGAGTTTGTGGGCCCGGGCATCGCGAGCATGACGACCGATTACCGCAACGGCGTCGACGTCATGACCACCGAGACCACCTGCCTGTCGAGCATCTGGGCCACCGACGAGGACACGCACGCATTCCTGACCATGCACGGTCGCGGCGACGACTATCGCGAGCTCAAGCCCGCAGATGTCGCCTACTACGACGGTTGCGTCGAGGTCGATCTGTCGAGCATCAAGCCCATGATCGCGCTGCCGTTCCATCCTTCCAACGGCTTTGAGATCGACGAGCTCAACGAGAACCTCGAGGACATCCTGCACGAGGTGGAGCTCGAGGCCGCCAAGATCGGCGAGAGCAAGACGCACTTTAGTCTGCTCGACAAGATCGTCGACGGCAAGCTGCATGTGCAGCAGGGCGTTATCGCCGGCTGCTCGGGCGGTAACTACGACTCCGTGGTCCAGGCTGCCCGCGTGCTCAAGGGCGCCAACACCGGCTGCGGCGAGTTCTCGCTGTCGGTCTATCCCACGAGCCAGCCCGTGGCGCTCGAGCTCACGCGCCGCGGCTACATCTACGACCTCATGGAGGCCGGCGCGATCGTGCGCACGGCGTTCTGCGGCCCGTGCTTCGGCGCCGGCGACACGCCCGCCAACAACGGCCTTTCGATCCGCCACACTACGCGCAACTTCCCCAACCGCGAGGGTTCCAAGCCGGGCAATGGCCAGCTGAGCGCCGTGGCCCTGATGGACGCCCGCTCCATTGCGGCGACGGCTGCCAACGGCGGCGTCCTGACGCCGGCGACCGACCTGCCCGAGGAGACTTGGGACGAGGCCTGCGAGTACACCTTTGACGACGCGCCGTACAAAAAGCGCGTGTACTGGGGCTTTGGCAAGGCGGAGCCTGCCGACGAGCTGGTCGAGGGTCCCAACATCAAGCCGTGGCCCGCGATGGAGCCGCTCGGCGACGATATCCTGCTCAAGGTGTGCTCCAAGATCATGGATCCGGTCACCACGACCGACGAGCTCATTCCTTCGGGCGAGACGAGCTCCTTCCGCTCCAACCCGCTGGGCCTGGCCGAGTTTACGCTCAGCCGTCGCGATCCGGCCTACGTGGGTCGCTCCAAGGAGGTCGACGCCGTGGAGAAGCGCCGCGTTGCCGGCGAGGCAGCAGGCGATCTGGCGGCACTCGATGCCGAGCTTGCGGGCGTGTTTGAGGCGCTGACCGGCGCGGGTGTCGCGGCCGATGCCAAGGCGACTGAGTACGGCTCCATGCTCTATGCCAAGAAGCCCGGTGACGGTTCTGCCCGCGAGCAGGCCGCGAGCTGTCAGCGCGTGATCGGCGGTCTGGCCAACATCGTCCACGAGTACGCCACCAAGCGCTATCGCTCCAACGTGATGAACTGGGGTATGGTGCCCTTCCAGATGGAGGCCGAGCCCAGCTTTGAGGTGGGCGACTATGTCTTTGTGCCGGGTATCCGTGCCGCGCTCGACGGTGACCTAAAGGACATCGCCGCCTACGTGGTGCGCGCCGACGGTGCGGTCGAGCAGATTGAGCTCTACATTGCCGATATGACGGCAGAGGAGCGTGCCATCGTCAAGGCCGGCTGCCTGATCAACTACAACAAGTTCAAGGCCGCTGCCGAGTAACTCTGCTGTACACCCCTGCCACACCTTTCCCTCGTGCTCACGCGCTTCGCGAGGGTCGCCCGAGGGAAAGGTGTGGCAGGGGCTACCGCGACGTTCTCGTTGGGTCTTGAGGGACGCTAATAAATGGGCTTGCTTGATGCCGCCTCTGTTATCGGGGCGGCTTCTTTTTGTCGAAAACCACCACATTGGGAACAGGCACCTTTGTGGTGGCTCGATTCGTCTTAATCTGTAACATC
>CABSUD010000264.1:0-2347 GCA_902480795.1 uncultured Collinsella sp.
ACCGACCAAAACCTTGCGCGAACATGTCCATTTATTCAGTCACACGTCAGCGGATGAACATCTTGACATCATTTGCCCAGATAGCAAAAGACCGACGATACAGGCGCATCGTCGGTCTATGCAGGCAATTACTCGTGATCTTGGTAAATCTCACGCGGAGCAAGCTCCGAATGTTTGCGTTTTAAGGTCTTAGGGGCCTTATACGTGTTGCTGGAGAAGTCGATGTACTCGGTCTGCTTAAGCAGGCGCTCGATCATCTCCTCGTGGTCGAACAGCTCCCAGGCCTCGTGCACGGCATCGAGCTTGGCGTGCGTCTCGGGACGGCGCGGCATAAAGAGCGTGCAGCAGTCGGGCGCTGCCTCAGTAGATATATCGAACGTACCGATCTCCTGAGCGCGCGCAATGATCTCCTGCTTGTCGGACCCGATGAGCGGACGGAACACGGGAATCTTCACAGCCTCGTTGACGGCCATGATGTTCTCAAGCGTCTGGGAGGCAACCTGACCGAGCGACTCGCCGGTCACGATGGCCTTGGCGCCCTCGATATGTGCAATGCGCTCGGCAACCGAATACATGATGCGGCGATACATGATCACGCGCAGGTTGCTGGGGCAGGTGACGGAAATCTCACGCTGGCAATCGCCAAACGGCACCACGTACAGGCGGCCGATCTGGACACCCGGCTCAAGCGCGCGGATGATGTCCTGCACCAAATACTCGCTCGTATCGGGCGTCTGCGGACGACCGGAGAAATGTACCGGCACGCACACCGCGCCGCGACGTGCGAGCATCCAGGTCGCCACCGGAGAATCGATACCCGACGACAGCAGCGTCACGACCTTGCCGGCAGATCCCACCGGCAGACCGCCCACGCCGCGCTCGGAGCGCGCGTACACGTAAACGCTACCCTGGACCACCAGTACGTGCACCATCGCATCGGGGTCGTGCATTTGGACCTTTTTATCGGGGAAGGCCTCGCACAGCACCTCGCCCACCTGACGATTGATATCAATCGAGGTGAGCTCATAGTCGGTATTGGAGCGCTTGGCGTGCACCTTAAACGAATCGAAGGGGCCAAACTCGCGCAGCGCCTTGACGGCGGCGGCGCAGTACTCCTGCGGGTCGCGGTTGGTGTGGTACGCCAGGGACACACGGGCAACGCCGGGGACGGTGCGGATGACACGCGCCGCCTCGTCGGCCTGATGTTCGTTAAAGGTCACGAGGATATAACCGGAAATTCGAGACACGGCGTTCACGGAAAAGGCGGCCAAAGCCGCCTTAATGTTATCCATGAGGATATGCTCAAAATGTGCACGGTTCTTGCCCTTCAGTCCAACCTCGTGATAGTGGACCAGGCAGACGCGAGCTGCCATTTAGGCTTCAGCAACCTTGTGGCCGAGCGCCTTCTCGTAACGGGCCTCGTCGTAGGAGATATCGCCGTCGACGATCTCGTCCATAGCCATCGAGATGGTATCGGCACCGGAGAGCGCGATGGTGATGTCGTCGACATCCTGAACGGCAAGCACGCGGTTATGCTGGCCGCGCAGCATGCTATTGATGTCGCAGGCACGCTTGGAGGCAAGCGAAGCGAGCAGGAAACGGTTGTGATCGGTCTTCTCCAGAAGATCGTCAATGCAAGGCTTTACAACGGACACGGACCTCAGATCCTTTCATGCATATCGAGAACGCGAACGAGCTCGTCGGTCGCGCGGTCGAGATCGTCATTCACCACGACGTCGTCGTAGCGGTCGGCAAGGGCAAGCTCATGGGCGGCGTTTGCCATACGCAGCTCAATCGTCTCGGGCGTCTCGGTACCGCGACCGACCAGACGCTCGCGGAGCACCTCGAGCGAGGGCGGCTTGATAAAGATCAGCACGGCCTCGGGGAATCGCTCCTTGACCTGCAGGGCGCCCTGGACATCGATCTCCAAGATGAGAGACGAACCAGAGGCGAGCTTGGACTGAACCTCGCTCACCAACGTGCCGTAGCAGTTACCGTGGACCTCGGCCCACTCAACAAACTCACCGTTTGCCACGCGGCGGAGGAACTCCTCGCGCGTCAGGAAAAAGTAATTGACGCCGTCGACCTCACCTTTGCGTGGGGCTCGCGTGGTAGCCGAAACCGTCAGGCCCAGGTTAGAGCGACGCTCGCGCACACGAGTGACGAGCGTGCCCTTGCCCGCGCCTGACGGTCCAGAAATCACAAAGAGCTTTGAATCCTGAGCGCTCACTTATTTGGTCAGCTGCTCGAGGAGCTGCTCGCGCTGACGGACGCCAAGGCCCTGGACGCGACGGGTAGCGGAGATGCCGAGCTCCTCCATGATCTTGGCGGCCTTGGCCTTGCCATA
>CABSUD010000265.1:0-2327 GCA_902480795.1 uncultured Collinsella sp.
TTCGGCGGTTTCGGCGATTTTGGCGTATTCGTCGAGCATGAAGGCGGTGATGGCCTTGCCGCCGTCGCTCATCAGCATCGGCATGGAGTTGATCGGCATGGACTTGAGGAACATGCGCATCATGTCGTTGTCGGGCAGCTGCGGCAGATTGCCGGCCTCGCCTTCCGCATACACGGATGCGACGATTTTGGAGCCGACCGGATCGTCGGCCCATTCGCCGAACGTGGACCATTCGTCGAGCGGCAGGGCCTTGCCGTCGCCGTCGAGCGTGACGACGGCCACGGCGGCGATGTCGCGGCTGGACGTGCCGACTTCGACGGTGTATTCGCCGGCTTCGACATGCCAGTCGTTGAACTTCTCGGACCAGTAGGCGAAGGCGCGCTCGTCCAGATCGAAGGTGATCTCAGCCGATTCGCCGGCCTTGAGGAACACCTTTCGGAAGCCCTTGAGCTCATGCTTCGGGCGGGCTACGGCGGCTTTGCCTGGAGCCACGTAGACCTGCACGGTTTCGGCGGCGTCCACGTCGGACGTGTTGGTGACGGTCGCGGTGACGTGTGCGGTGTTGGCGCCGGTCTTGGCGACGTTCACGCCGTCGATCGCAAAGGTCGCGTAGCTCAGGCCGAAGCCGAACGGGTAGTCGACGGCCTTGTCGTACGTGTCGTAGTAGCGGTAGCCGACGAACACGCCCTCACCATAGTCGACGTGCCCCTCCTCACCCGGCCAGTTGATCATGCTCGGATCGTCGTTGATGTTCATCGGAATGGTCTGTGCCAGCTTGCCGGACGGGCTGACCTTGCCGAAGATCACGTCGGCGAGCGCCGGACCGCCCGCCTGGCCAAGCAGCCAGGATTCGAGGATGCCCTTGGCGTTGCCCGCCCATGGTGCCACGGAGACGACGGATCCGTTGGACAGCACCACGACGATGTTCTTGTTTTCGGCGGCGACGGCTTTGAGCAGTTCGACCTGCTTGGCTGGAATGTCGAGGGTTTCACGGTCGAAGCCTTCGGATTCGGCGGCTTCCGGAAGGCCGAGGAACATGAGGACGACGTCGGCGTTTTTGGCGGTTTCGACGGCTTCGGCTTCGAGCGTGCGATCGGCCGGTTCGAGGTCGAGGGTGAAGCCCGGTGCGAACGCGACGTCGACGCCCCGCGCGGCGAGGGTGTCGAGGAAGCTGGTCATCTTGGTCGGGGTGATGTGGGACGAACCGCCGCCCTGGTAGCGCGGAGTGCGGGCGAATTCGCCGATGACGGCGATTTTCGCGTTTGCAGCGACCGGCAGGATGTCGTCGTCGTTTTTGAGCAGCACCATGGATTCGATGGCGGCCTGATGGGCCACCTCGTCGTGGGCGTCCACGTCGAAATGGTAATCGTCGATGCTCATGGCGGAGCGCGTCTTGTTCACGAGGTCGACCATGCCTTGGGCCATGCGGTCGAGCTGTTCGGGCTGGATGCGGCCGTCACGTGCGGCGTAGACGATCTGGTCGTCCGTGTAGCTCGGCGGCATTTCAAGGTTGAGGCCGGCGTTGAGGGAGGCGACGCGGTCGTGGTCGGCGCCCCAATCGCTCATGACGATGCCTTCATACCCCCATTCGTCGCGGAGCACGTCGGTGAGCAGCCAGCGGTTTTGTGCGGAATGCACGCCGTTGATGCGGTTGTAGGAGCACATGATGGTCCATGGCTGGGCGGTTTTGACGATGTGCTCGAAGGCCGGGAAGTAGATCTCGCGCAGCGCCCGCTGGGAGATGTTGGCGGATACGCGCAGACGGTCGGTCTCCTGGTTGTTGGCGGCGAAGTGCTTGAGCGAGGTGCCCACGCCCTTGGACTGCACGCCGGCGACGATGCCGACTGCCTCATGGCCGGCCAGATACGGGTCTTCGGACCAATATTCGAAGCAGCGGCCGCCGAGCGGATTGCGCTTGATGTTGACGCCGGGACCGAGGATGACGGCGACCTTCTCCTGGATGCATTCCTCCGCCATGGCCTCGCCGACCTTGTGGATGAGTTCCGGGTTCCAGGAGCTGGACAGGCCGGCCGCCGGAGGGAAGCAGGTGGCGGGCACGGAGTCGTTCAGGTCGGTTTCGCCGGTGCTGGATGCCAGGGATTTGCGCAGTCCGTGCGGACCGTCGGTGATCATGTAGCCGGGAATGCCTTTGGATTCCACACCCTGCAGATGCCAGGCGTCGCCGCCGGAGGTGAGGGACGCCTTCTCTTCGAGGGTCAGGTCGTTGACGGAAGGATAAGCGGTGTCGCTCATGAGCTGCCTCTTTCGTATGTCTTCTGTGTTTCTGGCGCCTTTCGGCTATTTTCTCGGCCGTCTCGCGATTGTTT
>CABSUD010000266.1:0-2308 GCA_902480795.1 uncultured Collinsella sp.
GATTATTGCCTATCTTCAGCGACTTGCGAATGGCATCTCGACCGCCGAACTCGATGTTGCCGCGCTGCCTGCTGAGCTACGCGCCGTTGGCGAGCAACTGCAAAAGACGCATGCCATCCTGCAACAAGAGCGCCGGCTGCTTGAGAGCAACGCCCATATCGACCCGCTCACCAACTTGGGCAACCGCAACGGATTCGACCGTCACGTCGAGCAGCTCTGGCACAAACGCGACCCCTTCACCTGCGCCTATATTGACATCGACCATCTCAAACATTGCAATGATAGGTTTGGCCACGCCGAAGGCAATCGCTATATTCTGAGCATCTGCCGCACGCTCTCCGAAACCATGGAGCACGATGAGATGCTGTTCCGTATCGGTGGAGACGAGTTTGTGCTTATCTCGCCCTCCGCAAACGAGACTGAACTCGAGCAGCGCTTGGAGCAGGTACGCGCCGGGCTGGTCGAGGCGAGCTCAGGCGGCAAGGCGCCCATGATCGGCAGCTTTAGCTTTGGCTGCTCGCGCGTCGATCCACTTGCTGGCGACACGCGTCGCCAGATGACGATGGATGCCGATCGCAAGATGTATCGCTATAAGCTTATGCATCGTGTGCAGCAACCGAAAGACGATGACGCGCCGCAACGCCCAGTCGTCGATCAGCTTCCCTGCAACGACCGGGTGTTCCAAGCGATCTCCATGAGCTCCGAGACGCGCTATCCGTTTATCCTCAATCTCGATACGGGAGAATCGCAATGGTCGGTTAACGCCGTGCGCGATTTTGACCTGCCCTCCCAGCACCCTTTTAACTCACTCGACATGTGGCTCGCCCGCGTTCATCCCGAGGACCGCGACAACGTACGTGCCGAGCTCGACATGGTGATAAACGGCACGTGGCACTTCCACTACATGCAGTACCGCGTGATGGATGCCACCGGAGCGTACGCGCTTTGCGACTGCACGGGCTACCGCTTGGACGGCACCGATACCGAACCTAACATGTACGTGGGCATTATCATCAACCGAAGCCTAGCAGATACGACCGACTCGGTAACGGGCCTGGGCGATGTTCACGCGCTGGTCAACGCTATTGGAGAGATGCGCCGTGTGCCGCACGAGGCAGGCTTTATTGCCATTAAGGTCGACGATATCGCCGAGGTCAATGCCCGCTTTGGATTCGATGCAGGCGACCGCGTGCTCGCCGAAAGCGCCGCCTGCCTCATGGATTGTTCGCGCGGCAAGGGTCGCCTGTTTCGCTCGACCGGACCCATGTTCGTGGCGCTTTTCGATGAGCTCGACCCCGAGGCAATCGACGAGCTCGCAGACGAAATCGAGCGGTTCCTGGGTTCGCCCGTGCTCTTTGGCCCATTTGAATATCAGCCACCCATTCGTGTAGCGACGCTTCATCTGGACGCTGTCGATCGACAACCCGTTTCCATTTTGAACGAGCTCAAAGCGTTGCTCGGGAAAGCCGTGCAGGTGCCAGGTACCAAACTGGATTAGCACCGCGCCCGCGCCGCCTCCCCCATCGTGCGATAATCCTCTGCAGAAGTCACCAAAAGCAGAGGGAGTTTGTGATGAAGGTTCTTTTAGTCAATGGCAGCCCCAAGGCAAACGGCAACACCGCCCGCGCACTCGCCGAGGTCGCCGAGCAACTCAATGCCGAAGGCATTGATACCGAGGTGTTTCAGCTGGGCGCCAAGCCCATTCGCGATTGCATCGGTTGCGGCCAGTGCGGCAAGCTTGGCGATCGCTGCACCTTTGACGATGACGTGGTGAACGAGCTCATCGCTGCCGCCGAGCAGGCAGATGGTTTTGTCTTTGGCTCCCCCGTCTACTATGCGCATCCCAGCGGACGCATCCTCTCGGCTCTCGACCGCGCATTCTATGCTGGCAGCAAGGCCTTTGCGCACAAGCCGGGTGCCGCGGTTGCCGTCGCCCGCCGTGGCGGCACGTCGACCACCTTCGATGTGCTCAACAAGTACTTCACCATCAACCAGATGCCCGTGGTCGCCTCCACGTACTGGAACAACGTGTTTGGTCGCGTGCCCGGCGACGCCGATGGGGATGCCGAGGGCCTTGCCACCATGCGAAACATCGGCAAAAACATGGCCTGGCTCCTGCGCTGCATCGCTGCAGGCACCGCCGCCGGCGTCCCCGCCCCCCGTCAGGAACCCATGGCCCGCACAAACTTCATCCGCTGAAGCAGCCCAAGGCTCCCCTTCCAGGGGAGCTGTCAGCGCAGCTGACTGAGAGGTTGTCGCAAATTTGCATAGAAAAACCCAAACCGCAAATTCAGTTTGCGGTTTGGAA
>CABSUD010000267.1:0-2303 GCA_902480795.1 uncultured Collinsella sp.
AGTTCTGATGCTGCTGATTCCTATTGCGTAGCTTCGAGATTAATTATCCGGTCGCAAACCTCAAGCGCTGCAGGCCGATGCGTGACGATGATCACGGTGCGGCCAAGATTGCGCATTCGGTCCAGCACTTCTCGTTCGGTCTTGGGGTCGAGTGCTGAGGTGCATTCATCGAGCAGGAGTGCTGGGGAACTGGAATAAACCGCGCGCTACGGCGAGACGGTGCATCTGTCCGGAGTCCTTTTTTCCGAGCATGGTTTTTGTGCCATTTAGCAGCTCGTCAACAAAGGTCTCCGTACCAGTTGTCGCTGGTGTCGTCCCAGGTTAGGTCCATCTGGCACCATTTGCCGTCGATCTTCACGGCGTTCCAGGTGTGGCCGTTGCCGGTGATGCGGCCGTTGGCGATGCCCGCGGCGTCAAGGAGCTTGGAGTAGATGCGCTGGTAGCTCTCGCAGGTGCCCTGGTGGCGCGTGAGGCCGCTTTCGGCCGAGCACCAGTTGAGGCTGTGGTCGTACTCCAGCTGGTCAAGCGTCCAGTCGTGGAGCCACAGCGCCATGTCGTATTCTGAGCCGTTTGTCTCTTGCCTGCACAGGTCTACGGCGCTGTTGACGATCTGCGTGACGCTTGGGCGGGCGGCGTCGTTTACGGTCACCTCCGCCGTGGTGCGCAGGTAGTAGATCCCCTTGTCGTTTTGGGGGTTGTTTCTGTCGTTGTCCATAAAGTAGAAGTAGATGCGGTACGTGCCCGATGCCGTGAAGTCGAAGGTAAAGTCGTGGCCCGCGGTGCCCAGGGTGTAGTAGCTGGACCATGCCTGGCGCGACGGGTCGCAGACGCTCTCATGGCTGCCGCCGTCCCAATAGGTGGGCACGTCCATGCGCGCCTTGGCCTGGGGCGAGCCGTTGGTCTGGGTTACGTGGAAGGTCGTCGCGGCGCCCGCGGGGGCGTCGTTCCATGAGACGGTGAAGGTGACGCCGTTTTGGGTTGTTGTGGCGGAGTGGGCGTAGGTGGTTTGTGGCGTGGCGGAGATTGTGGCGGGCGTGGGGGTGGCTTGGGCGAGGAGGGATGGGGCGGTGGTGCCGTCAGTGCTTTCCGTGTTGGCTGCGCTGGTGCCGGTGGATGTTGCGGTGCTGTCCTCTACGGTATCTGCTGTCGCATTTGTGTTGGTGCCGTCTTCAGCCTTGCCTGTGTCGATGCTCGTGGCGTCGGCTTGCGCCTGCTGCTCGGTTGTCGCTCGAGGCTGAATGGCTTCCGCAATGGCTGCCATGGGCATCGTCGCGCTGACCATAGACGTGCACGCGATCGCGCAGAGCAGGTAGTAAAGGGGTCGTTTCATAGCGGAGCCTCTCGGTGAGCAGCCAATAGGGTCCGAAGGCAGCTCCAGGCCAGCACTCCGCACATATTTTGTTGGGGTTTATTTTACGGGAACACCAGTCAACATCAGCGAACTTTCTGGGGAATGTTGGGGGGGGGAGCGGGCCCGCTTTAGTCCCCGGCGTCGCTCTGACCCGAGCTGGGTTGACTATACGCGACGCGGCAGCTCTAACATGAGGCCGTCTTGCGCCTCTTCGGGGCTCGGCACCGAGGTCTTCCAGGAAAAGTCCGCGAGGCTGCTGCTTAGGTCAAGTTCTGCGTGGTCGTATTTTTCAATTTTGCAGCCCGGGTGATTCTCGTCTGGTAAAAGGCGACATTCGACCGGACGCGACCCGATGATTCGATACTCCTTCTGATATGCGTACTTGGGCGTTTTGATAACGAGATTGTGCGGGATGCCTTCAAAGATCTCGCAGATCAGTTTTGGCCCAGGGACGCCGTAGGAGATGGGGCCGTGGGCGTAGATGCTTCCGTCTTCGGCAATGTGTCTGTCGGCGAGGCGCGCGAAGCTGTCGTACTGCACAACGCCGATCCACCCGTCCGTGCATCCGAACTCCCGAATCATGCGCATCGGGATTTTAACGGTGTTGCCAACGATGTCGTTCTCGCGAACCGTGTACATGTAGTAGATGGGCAGGCAAGTATGTCCGTAGAGGCGTACGTGTCGGTGGCGTGCATCTCGGTCATGGCGGCAATGAGGGCGCGGTCGACGTTCGGTGGCGGGGTCCATGCGGATGAGACCATGGGCAAGATTGTGCACGGTGCGGTCTGGTCCGGTATGGACGGGGTCAACATGCAGTAACGCCGCGGGGTGGTTCGCTAGCAAAGAAAGGGCATCGGGATCCGCATCGGACCGGTGCCCAAGTGCAATACCAGCGGCGCCGGCTCGCGATATTCATCAGCGCTTAGACAGTTCGATTATCCGAATACCGTTT
>CABSUD010000268.1:0-2295 GCA_902480795.1 uncultured Collinsella sp.
AGTGTAGAAGGCGTACACCTGATTGTGAGAAACACGAAGAGCTGGAGCAATGCGCCACGATACCGGCCTTGGCGCAGCTTCTCTTGAAACGCTTGAGCGCGCTGTCGAGAGACTCGCCCTCCTTGACATGGATCTCGGACATTTATATTTTCCCTCCCTCCGATACACCCGGCTTGATCCTGGGCGCTCTTTAAGAGTCACTTACATGACTAACGGTGGTATTATATGAGAAAAAATCCGAAATTCCGCTCAGCAGGGCTTCACGATCAGGTTGACGAGCTTGTTTTTGACGTGAATGACCTTGACGATCTGCATGCCGGCGATAGCCTTGGCGACCTTTTCGTTCGCCTTGGCGGCCTCGACGACGGTATCCTGATCGCTGTCCACGGGAACGGTGATCGTGCCCTTGAGCTTGCCGCCCACCTGCACCGCCATCTCAACGGAGGAGGCAACGGTCTTGCTCTCGTCGTAGACGGGCCAATCGCACTGCATGGCCATCCTGCCCTCGTGCTCAGCAGCAAAGCCCTTCTGTTCCCAAAGCTCTTCGACCATGTGGGGCGCGAAGGGAGAAAGCATGAGCAGCAGCGCCTCGAGGTCTCCGTGGCTGAGGCCATTCGCGTAGAACTCGTTGACCATGGCCATGAGCGCGGCGATGGCCGTGTTCATCTTGAGCGTGTCGATATCGTCCGTGACCTTCTTGATGGTCTTGTGGACGATGGGCGCGTTCTTTTCAGAAATGCCCTTCTCCTCCGTCGCCTGCTCGGCGAGGTTCCACACGCGGTCGAGGAAGCGCTTGCAGCCCTTGACGGCGTCGTCCGACCAGGTGGCGACCTTTTCAAAGTCGCCGATGAACATGATATAAAGGCGCATCGTGTCCGCGCCGTAGGCCTTGACGACATCGTCGGGGTTGACGACATTGCCGAGGGACTTACTCATCTTGACCGCCGGGCGCAGCGCCTGATTGCCGTACTTGGCGATGAGCGCGTCCTTCTCCTCCTGCGTGGAGACGTTGCCGACGTAGTGCGGGTTCTGGCCGAGGATCATGCCGTGGCTCGTGCGCTTGGCGTAAGGCTCCTTCGTGTGGACAACGCCGATGTCGTAGAGGAACTTGTGCCAGAAGCGGGAGTAGAGCAGGTGGAGCGTGGTGTGCTCCATGCCGCCGTTGTACCAGTCCACAGGGCCCCAGTACTGCTCGGCCTCGTGAGAGACAAGCTCGTGATCGTTGTGCGGGTCCATATAGCGCAGGAAGTACCATGAAGAGCCGGCCCACTGGGGCATGGTGTCGGTCTCGCGCTTGGCGTCGCCGCCGCACTTGGGGCACTTGGTGTTGACCCAGTCGGTCATCTTGGAAATGGGACTCTCGCCGTCGTCGGTCGGCTCATAGCTCTCCACCTGCGGCAGCACGAGCGGCAGCTCCTCCTCGGGCACGGGGACCCAGCCGCACTTGGGGCAGTTGACAAGGGGAATCGGCTCGCCCCAGTAGCGCTGGCGGGAGAAGACCCAGTCGCGCAGTTTGTAGTTGACCTTCTCACGGCCCCAGCCCTGCTCGACGGCGTACTGCTTCATCGCGGGGATGGCTTCCTTGACGGTCATGCCGTTGAGGAAGCCGGAGTTGACCATAATGCCGGTGTCATCCTTGAGCGTGAAGGCTTCCTTCGTGATGTCGCCGCCCTCAACGACCTCCACGATGGGAAGGCCGAAGGCCGTAGCGAAGTCCCAGTCGCGCTGGTCGTGGCCGGGAACGCCCATGACGATGCCCGTACCGTAGCCCATGAGAACATAGTCGGAGACGAACATCGGCACAACCTTGCCGGTGGCGGGGTTGACAACTTCAATGCCCTCGAGGCGCACACCGGTCTTTTCCTTGTTGAGCTCGCCGCGCTCAAAGTCGCTCTTGCGGGCGGCGGCAGCCTGATACGCCTCGACCTCGTCCCAGTTGCCGATGATATCCTTCCACTTCTTGAGCAGCGGATGCTCAGGAGAGATGACGGTGTAGGTCACGCCGAAGAGCGTATCGACGCGTGTGGTGTAAACGGTGATATCGTCGCCGGTGTTGGTCTTGAAGGTGACCTCCGTACCGGTGGAGCGGCCGATCCAGTTGCGCTGCTGGGTCTTCACGCGCTCGATGTAGTCGACCTCTTCGAGATCGTCGATGAGGCGGTCGGCATACTTCGTGATGCGCAGCATCCACTGGCTCTTTTCCTTGCGGATGACGGGCGCGCCGCAGCGCTCGCACACGCCCTCGACGACCTCTTCGTTGGCCAGCACACACTTGCAGCTCGTGCACCAGTTGAC
>CABSUD010000269.1:0-2291 GCA_902480795.1 uncultured Collinsella sp.
GCGCCGAATGCTCGCCATCGAAATTTATCGATGGCCTATTTCAGACTGTAATGGGGGATGTCTTGCTGTCGGCATCCGCGTGCGGTGCCATTCGCTGCCGTAAATTATACGTTTACGGCTAATTTCATACCACTTGTCGGAATGCGGACGCTGTCCTTGCATGCCGGGCGTACATTGAACGTGGTTTTTCGCGTGAAACCACGAATCGGTTGTCGGCCCTGAACAAGGAGGCCCAGCATGACGCTTGCCAAACCCATCAATAAATACATCGACTATATCGATGCCCCCGAGGACACGTTTGAGCACTATGTCGAGAAGGCGTTAAAGTACAACTTTCGCTGCGTATTTGCGAACCTGCAGGAGTACGAGACGGGCCGCGCCATGCTCGAGGGCTCTGACATCATCCTTGCCGGCGCCATCGACTTTCCCCAGGGCACTATGACGCTTGAGGAGAAGCTTGCGAGGTTTGAGGAATACGCTGCGTGTGGCTTTACCGAGATTGACTACGTTTTGAATCAGGGGTCGATCGAGAACCGCGATTTTGATGCCATCGAGCGCGAGATGACTACCATTGCTGATTTTTGTCGCGCGCATGGCATCACTGACAAGGTAATCGTCGAGATGTGCAAGCTGGACGGCGACGACGCCGCCAAGCGCCGTGTATGCGAGATCGCGCTGGAGGCCAAGCCGGGATTCCTTAAGACATCGACCGGCAGAAGCTTTGGCGGTGCTAAGCTCGAGGACGTGCGGCTGATGCACGAGGTGCTCGGCGATGCCGTGGCAATCAAGGCGGCGGGCGGTATCCATAATTACGAAGAGGCTTGCGCATTCATCGAGGCCGGCGCCAGCGCGTTAGGCGCATCGGCGGGCATCGCGATCGTCGAGGGCGCACCGACGGATGAGCGTCGCTAGCAGACGTATTTGACCTGAGCGATAAAGCTTCACGACCACACGCCGTTCATGTTCGAGGCAATATGACTTTTTGCCCGTTGTAAACGGAGTCGCGATGGGTGTTCTGTATGATGGCTCAGACAAGGTTGTTCAATGACAGGGAGGCATATATGGCAATCAAAGCCATCGCGATGGATATCGACGGTACGCTCACCAACGATCAGAAAGTGATTAGCCCGCGTACGCGCGAGAAGCTGCTCGCGGCGCAGGAGTCGGGCATTAAGCTCATCTTGGCTTCGGGCCGTCCCGCATGGGGACTGCACGCCTTGGCGCAGGAGCTCGACCTTCAAAACCATGACGGTCTGCTGGTTGCCTTTAATGGCGCGCATGTGGTCGACGCTCAGACCGATGAGGTCCTTTTTGACCAGGCTATGCCGGCTGACGAGCTGCACCGTCTGATTGATCACCTGCGTAATTTTGACGTGATCCCTATGATTTCGCTCGGTCGCGATTTGCATGTCGTGGATTCGTATCACTGCATGATCACGCTGCCTGACGGCTCGCAGAAAAACATCGTCAAATACGAGCGCGATGCGTGCGATCTTAAGATTCGCGAGGTGGAGAGCCTGCATGAGGTCGCTGATGCTTATCCCGTGGACAAGCTGCTGACGGCGGGCGATCCGGCCTACCTGCAGGCGCATTACGAGGAGATGTATGCGCCCTTTAAGCAGACGCTTTCGGGCATGTTTACGGCCGACTGGTACTTTGAGTACACGGCGCCCGGTATCGACAAGGCCCGCGCACTCGAGGGTGCCCTGCCCAAGCTCGGCATCGATGCCAGTGAGGTCGTATCGTTTGGCGACGGCCAGAACGACAAGTCCATGATTGAGTGGGCCGGCACCGGTGTTGCCATGGGTAACGCCGTCGAAGAGGTTAAGGCTGTAGCCCAGATGGTGACCGCCGA
This sequence comes from uncultured Collinsella sp., assembly GCA_902480795.1. Lineage (GTDB taxonomy): Bacteria > Actinomycetota > Coriobacteriia > Coriobacteriales > Coriobacteriaceae > Collinsella. The sequence goes on from CABSUD010000269.1 coordinate 1,856, forward strand.
TAACAACGAAGATGGCATTGCGGTGGCGCTGGATAAGCTGCTGGGTTAGAATCGCCGATTAATGCATGGCTCGGGCGCCTGCTTGCGGGCGTCCTTTTGTTAGGGAGGGTGCCGTGTCCGCATTTCCGTTCGACGCCGTTATCTTTGACATGGACGGCGTCATTGTCGATACCGAGTATTACTACCTGGGGGAGACCGCTGCGTTTGCCAAAGAGCTTGGGCTGAACCTGAGTCAAGAAGATCTGAACGCGCAGGTCGGTGCCTCACACCAGTTCTTTTTGCATATGCTGGTCGATTGGTTTGAACGTGCCGGAAAGGGGCACTTTACCGGCGAGGAGGCGCTTGCCCGCTGGGACGAGTGGGCACATAAACGCCCGCGTGATTATCAGGCCCTGATTAATCCCGGCGCTGTGGAGACGATTCGCGAGCTCCCACG
>CABSUD010000270.1:0-2270 GCA_902480795.1 uncultured Collinsella sp.
TTATCGACCTGGCGGGTGCGTATCTCATGCCCGGTCTCATCAATATGCATGTGCATCTGTGCGGCTCGGGCAAGCCGGTTTCGGCGGGCGATGCGGGCGCGCTGATGAAGAAGCTCGATAATCCCGTGGGGCGCGCCATCGTGCGCCATATTCTTAAGGGCAGCGCCCAACAACAACTGGCAAGTGGCGTGACCACGGTGCGCGGTGCGGGTGACCCGCTGTTTGCCGACATCGCCGTTCGTAATGCCATCGACGCCGGCAAGTATCAAGGTCCTCGCCTGGTGGCGCCGGGAACGGGCGTCACGGTTCCGGGCGGCCATGGTGCGGGGCTGTTCGCGCAGGTCGCAAATACCCCCGCCGAGGCAGCCGAACAGGTGCGCGACCTGTATGCGCGCGGTGCCGACGTCATTAAGCTGTTCGTGACGGGCGGCGTGTTCGACGCGACCGAGGTGGGCGAGCCGGGCGTGCTGCGTATGCCGGTGGAGGTTGCCGCGGCGGCGTGCAAGGCTGCGCACGAGGTGGGCCTGCCGGTTATGGCCCATGTCGAGAGCACCGAAGGCGTGAAGGCCGCGCTTGAGGCCGGCGTTGACACAATCGAGCACGGTGCCCCGATGACTCCTGAGATCTTGGAACTGTACCGCGGCGCCGCGGGCACGCAGCTTGAGGATCGCGCGCCCAGCGTTACCTGCACTATCAGCCCGGCGCTGCCGTTTGTGTTGCTCGACCCGGAAAAGACCCATTCGACCGATACGCAAAAGAAGAACGGCGACATCGTGTGCTCGGGCATTATCGAGAGCGCCCGTGCCGCACTGGAAGCTGGCGTTAAGGTGGGCCTGGGCACGGACTCGAGCTGCCCGTTCGTGACGCAGTACGACATGTGGCGTGAGGTGGCCTATTTTGCCAAGTATGTCGGCGTGAGCAACGCCTTCGCACTGCATACGGCTACGCAAGTCAACGCCGAGCTGCTGGCGCTGGACGGCGAGACTGGCACGATCGAGTGCGGCAAGGCCGCCGATATCTTGGTGACGCGCAAGAACCCGCTCGATGACCTGTGCGCACTGCGTGAGCCGACGCACGTGATGTGCCGTGGCGATCTGGTGCGCAAGCTCAAGGTGAAGCGCATTCCCGAGGTGGACGCCGAGCTCGACGCGATTATGGCCATGCCTGCCGAAGCGCTTGCCGAGGAGCTGGCCCGCGACGGCGTGGCATAGGTGTGACAAAGGGGCAATCCCTTTGTCATAATCAAAAAAGCGAGGTCTCAGTGCGAGGCCTCGGCTTTTATTTGTCCCATGGTATGGCGGCTAGGAGCGCGTCTCCATCTTGGCGTGGCACTTGGGGCAGGTGACGCGGATTTTGCCCTTGCCCTTGGGGACGGAGAGCATCTGGCCGCAGTTGGGGCACTTGAGGTATGCCGTGGTCTTGCGACCCTTCCACATCTTCTTGGCCGTGCGCTTGGCGCGCTCAAAGTCTTCCTTGCTGGTGCCGGCCGCGCGTGAGGTGCTGGCCGCTGCAGCGCCGCCGCCCAAGCTGGCGACGAACTTGCCCAAGCCGGGAACATTGGCGGTCGTGGCGACAAAGGCCTCGTTCTCCTTGCGACGTGCATCGATATTTTTGGACAGGCCGCGCAGCACGCCAATCACGATAACGGCGATGGCGATCCAGCTGAGCCACTGAATACGGGCCATCGATCCGATCATCGCGATGATAATGCCTGCGAAGCCCAACACGACGGTGAGTTCGTCGGCGCCGTTGCGACCCTTCATAAAGTCATTCATGCGAATTGCCTTTCGTTCGATATGCTGCACGCCTTTATACCCCTTTTGGTGCATTGGGGACAGGTTAATCTGCACCAAGGTGGTGCAAACGTACCTGTCCCCGATACACCAAGATGGCGCAAAGCAGTCTGTCCCCAATGTCCCCAATTACTTGGAGAGCTTGTCGACGACGCGTTCGATTTCGGCGAGCTTGGCGGCTTTGAGCTCCTCGTCGCCCGATTCGATGGCCGAGGCGACGCAGCCCTCGATGTGTGCCTTCAACACATCGGCGTTGATGCGGGCGATGAGCGCCTGCGTGGCCATGAGCTGCGTGGAGATGTCGACGCAGTAACGGTCCTCCTCCACCATTCGCAGGATGCCGTCGATTTGCCCGCGTGCCGTCTTGAGCATGCGGGTCACCGATTTATGGTCTGCCATCATGGCGGGTCCTCGTTTCTGGTCGATCTTTCGGATGTCCCCGTCAGTTGCGGTGAAATACGGACTGTTTAAGGGCCT
>CABSUD010000271.1:0-2269 GCA_902480795.1 uncultured Collinsella sp.
GCATGGCCGTGGGGCAAATAAATCAATCGACAGACGGTGGTTTACATCTGTCACGTTAGTACTAAGATATTCATCTAATAAATTGCATTAGTGGCTTTAGTTTTGGGGGAAACGAGGCAACGTGACTATGACGTGCTCTTTGGTGGTTAACAGCAAGAGCGGTAATACCAGGATGGTTTCGGGTGCGATCAAGCGCACTCTGCAGGCTGCGGGCGTTGAGTTTGTCCACGCTGCGGCGTTGAGCGACGATGCGGACGCAGATCAGGTTGCGCTCGAGGCGCAGGGCGCCTGCGCGGCCGACACGGTGCTCGTCGGTTTTTGGTGTGACAAGGGCGCGTGCACGCCTTCGGTCGCGGCGTTGCTCTCCGCCTTGCACGGCAAGCGCGTCTTTTTGTTTGGCACCTGCGGCTTCGGTGCCGACCAGAGTTATTTTCAGCAGATTATCGACCGCGTAACTTCCAATTTGGCTGGGGATGCCGAGCTTGCGGGCTGGGCGATGTGCCAGGGCAAGATGGGCCCCGCGGTCAAGCAGCGCTACGAGGCCATGCTCGAGCAAGATCCCGAAAACGCCCGCGCTAAGATGCTGCTCGACAACTGGGTTGCCGCGAAGGACCACCCCACCAAGGAAGATCTGGACCATATGGCGGCGGTGGCAAAGAAGGCTGTGTTGGGCGAGTAGACCGTCGCTCGCGGTGCCGCGCGTTCAATCGTGCAAACGTGAAAGCCTCGAAATTCTCGAGGCTTTTTTCTTGACACGAGGACGCTCCGTGGCAAAATGAACAATGTTCACATTGGAGGTGAGGGCATGAATAACACAGCGACGTCTAAGGAGGAAATCCTGAAGACGAGCCGTAAGCTCATCCAGGAAAACGGTTGGACCGGCGTCAACATCCGTTCGGTCGCCGCGGCGTGCGGCGTGTCGGTCGGATGCATCTACAACTACTTTGATTCTAAGACAGCGCTCGTGGGTACGACCGTGGCAAGCGTGTGGAGCAACATTTTCCATCACCCTGATGACGAAACCGTTCTGGACGACACGCTCGCGTGCATTCGCTGGATGTATCGCCAGATGGAGTGCGGCTGTCAAAAGTATCCGGGCTTCTTTACGCATCACTCGCTGGGATTCATGCAGCAGGATTCTGCGGACGGCAAACGCCGCATGCATCATGCCTGGCAGCATATTCTCGACCAGCTGTGCGTGGTGCTCAAGCGTGATCCTCGGGTACGCCCGGATGCCTTTACCGATCAGTTTTCAGCCGAGCAATTTGCCGAGGTCCTGTTCTCGCTCATGCTCTCTGCCGTGATTCGGCAAGATTTTGATCCGAGCTCCGTGCTCGAGATCACGCGTCGAACCCTCTACTAACGGTCCCCGCGCAAGGCGGGGATTTTTACGGCAAGAAAATGAACGCCGTTCATGTTAAGGAGGTGATGCCCGGCACCAGGAAGCCAAACCGTACTTTGCAACCATTCTTTTAAGGAGACATATATGCGCGCTATATTCGAAACGCTATTCGACATCGTCTATTTGGTGACGGTCATTACCGTCGGCATCCGCATGATTCGCGGCAGCAAGGGCAATCGCCAGTTCCAGCTGTTTGGCTGGATGGCGGTCGTTTTGGGCGCCGGTGATTCGTTCCACCTGGTCCCTCGCGCGCTGGCGCTCTGCACGACGGGCTTTGACGCGTATGCCGTGCAGCTGGGCCTGGGCAAGTGGATCACCTCGATTACCATGACCGTCTTTTACGTACTGCTCTACTATGTGTGGCGCGAACGCTATCAGGTGAAGAACCACGTCGGAACGACCGCGGCGATCTTTACCCTTGCCGCCATACGCGTCGCGCTCTGCATGCTGCCGCAAAACCAGTGGCTCACCAACCAGACCCCGCTCGAGTGGGGCATCCTGCGCAACATCCCGTTTGCCATCATGGGCCTGATGGTCATCGTGCTGTTCTACCGCAGCGCCAAGGAGGACAACGACGAGGCCTTCCGCTGGATGTGGCTCACCATTGTGCTGAGCTTTGGCTTCTACATTCCCGTGGTCCTGTGGGCCGAGGTCATCCCTGCCATCGGCATGCTCATGATCCCGAAGACCTGTGCGTACGTGTGGACCGTGCTGATCGGGTACAGGGCCATGAAGAAGGAGTGCTAGGCGGTCGGTGTGCTCGCGACGCCTGCCCGGCGGAGGCATATAAGGTTCCCTGCTCAGACAGTCCTGCGCAAGACGAAGGCCACGTTATGTGGCCTTCTTTGTTTGCGGAAAGTGTGTCCC
>CABSUD010000272.1:0-2268 GCA_902480795.1 uncultured Collinsella sp.
CTCGGTCAGTTGCGTGCGGTCGACATGCGTGTAGACCTGCGTGGTCGAAATATCGGCATGGCCCAAAATCTCCTGCAGCACACGCAGGTCGGCACCGCCCGCGAGCATGTGGGTGGCAAAGGAGTGGCGCAAGGTATGGGGATGGAGCCCCACCAGCCCCACCTGGCGCCCATACCGCTCGCATATCGCATGCACGGCCTGGCGCGACAGGCGACGTCCGTTCTTATTTAAAAAGACCGCCGAGGTCTACATCGCGTGAGAATGCGCGGCCAGGAGCGTGCGCCCGTCACCTATATAGTGTGCCAAGGCACGAGCCGCGCTTCCCACCAACGGGGCCAGACGCTCCTTGGAGCCCTTACCGCGCACCAGGACAAACCCGTCATCAATATGGATATCGCCCACATCGAGCCCGACCAGCTCGCTCACGCGCAAGCCGCAACCGTAAAGCACTTCCAAGATGGCATGATCGCGCAGCCCCATCTCGCCCTCGGGAAAGTCTTGATCGAGCAGTGCCGAGACATCCTCCACCGAAAGGTATTCCGGCAGGCGATCTGCCTTTTTGGGCAGGCGCAACGCCGCCGTCGGGTTTTGGGCCACGGCCCCATCGCGCACCAAAAAGGCATGCAGGCCCTTCACGGCAGCAAGCGCGCGCTCCACCGAGGCGTCGGAATAGCCTCCGTCGCGGCGATCGGCAATAAAGTCCTCCACGACCTGACGGGTCACCTCTTCAAAAGACGCAATGTCAGCCCGCTCCAGATAGGCGCAGTACGTCGTCAGGTCACGACGATAGGCCGCAATCGTGTTGCGCGCCAAGCCCCGCTCGACCGCGAGGTAATCGAGATACTCCCCCGCCGCCACGGCGAGCGACGAGGGAGTAGCTTCGGTATGTTCCTTATTCGCCGGCACCCTTAGTCCGTAGCGAGGTTCTTGGGCGTCACCTGCAAGCGATCGACGCCCTCATGCTGGCCGATCGAGGCGCGTACGAACTCGCGGAACAGCGGCTGCGGGTTGGTCGGGCGGCTCTTGAACTCGGGATGAGCCTGGGTGGCCACATACCACGGATGTACGTCGCGCGGCAGCTCGACCATCTCGACCAGACGCTCGTCGGGCGAAAGACCCGAGATAACCAGACCGGCGTCCTCGAGCTGGTCACGGAAGGCGTTGTTGAACTCAAAACGGTGACGGTGACGCTCGTAGACGAGCTCCTCACCATAGGCCTCGCGAGCGAGGGTATCGGCGGCGAGCTTGCACGGATAGGCACCCAGACGCATGGTGCCGCCCTTCTCGGTCACGTCCTCCTGCGAGCTCATCAGGTCGATGACACTATACGGGCCATCAGGATCGAACTCGGAAGAGCTGGCGCCGGCAAGTCCGACCACGTTGCGAGCAAATTCGCACACGGCCACCTGCATACCCAGGCAAATGCCCAGATACGGAATCTTGTGCTCGCGGGCAAACTCGGCCGCGAGGATCTTGCCCTCCAGGGCGCGCCTGCCAAAGCCGCCAGGGACCAAGATGCCCGAGGCGTCACCCAGGACCTCGGAGACGTTCTGCTCATCGAGGCTCTCGCCATCGATCAGCTGCACATCAACGTGGCGATCGTAGAACACGCCCGCGTGGTGCAGGGCCTCGATAACCGACAGGTAGGCATCGGGCAGCTGCGTATACTTGCCCACGACGGCGATCTTCACCTTGTCGGCGTGCTGGTTGGCATGGTTCTGCTTGCGCAGGAACTCGTTCCACTCGCTCATGTCGCGCTCACGCGGGTCCAGACCCAGACGCTCGCAAATGCGCAGGTCAAAGTCCTGCTCGGCAAGCAACTGCGGAACATCGTAGATGCTCGCGCAGTCCTCGTTGGTAAAGACACAGTCGGTGTCGACGTCGCAGAAGCTTGCAATCTTGCCGCGGATGGCATCGTCGATATGGTGATCGGAGCGCAGAACGATAATATCGGGCTGGATACCAAAGCTGCGGAGCTCCTTAACGGAGTGCTGCGTCGGCTTGGTCTTGACCTCGTGGGCGGCGGCGATATAGGGAACGAGCGACACGTGGATGTAGCAGACGTTCTCGGGGCCGGCCTCCTTGCGATACTGGCGAATGGCCTCGACAAACGGCTGCGACTCGATGTCGCCGATGGTGCCGCCCAACTCAGTGATGACCACGTCGGAGCCGGTCTGCTCCTCAATACGACGGAACTTATCCTTAATGGCGTTCGTGACGTGCGGAATCACCTGTACGGTGCCGCCCAAAAAGTCACCGCGACGTTCA
>CABSUD010000273.1:0-2266 GCA_902480795.1 uncultured Collinsella sp.
GCATGGGAGCCCCTTCCATGAATGCGGCGTGGCCGCCACGGTTGGATTAGACACTCACCATTGTCGGCCTAATCCGCGGTCTTTCATGCAGCAGGGGCTCTCAATGTTTTATGTCCTGCTCATATCGTCTGTGCCGGCACCTGGGGACAGTCCTTATGTCAAGAGATCGGTGCAAGAGGGATAGGTTGCCTTGCGTCGATCTAAATAAGTTGCGGTGAGATAGTTCTTGAATTGGCCTTTTGGGGGTGCGGACAGAAACTTTCTCACCGCAACTGAGTTGAGGCGTTTTTTGGCAGCTGGTTTACTTGCTCGCGAACAGCCAGATCAGGATGATTACCAGAATCACGGCGACGATGCAGACGATGGCGCCAGTGAATTTGATGCGTGAGTCGCGGGTACGCTCGCGCACCGCGTCCTCGGCGGCCTCGAGCTGGGCGACTTCTCGCTCGGTCTCGGCGTGTTCGGCTTTGTCTCGGGCCAAGGATCCTGCAAGCGACTCAGTAATCTCTGGGTGATCGTGCACCTCGGTCGCCTGTTCGATGATCGACTGCGCATGTGCGGCATCTGCTTGGGCGTTGGCGATGGTCTGCTCCTGGTCGCGGCGCGCCTTGTCCTCGGCAGTGATCTTCTCGCGCAGTTCGCGCTGACGAGTCGCGGCGGCCGTCTTCGCCGTCTGCAGCTCGTCGCGCGCGGCATCGGCTTCGGTCGTCACGGCTTGGTGCGCGCGTTTTGCGTCGGCGATAGGGGCTTGAGCCTGCTCGACGGCCTGCTCGGCTGCGGCAAGTGAGTGCTCAAGGTCGGCGGTGATGCGCGGGACATCTTCTTCGGCTTTACGCAGGGCATCTGCCGTGTCGGAGATCTGCATCGAGAGTTCGCTGGTGCGCACCGTATAGTTGGCGGGATTTGCCGAGGGATTGCGTTGCAGCTCGGCATACTCATGACGCAGCGTCTCGAGCTGGGCGCGCGTGGCGTCGACGGTTTGTTGTGCGGCGGCAATGCCGGCGTCTCGCTCGGCCTTCACCTTGTCGCGGATGCGCTTGGAATCCTCAAGACGTCGAACGAGGCGGTTGCCGGTCTCACGCGAGCTCGCCTCGCGGGCCTCCACGGCGTCGAGCGCGGCCTTCAGGCGGATCTCAGTCGCGTCATCCTCTGTTTTCATTTGTTCGAGCTGACCCTTGAGATCTGTTGCCTTGGCGGCGTGGGCATCACGGTCAATCTCGGCGGCCGCTGCAGTCTTTTGGGCCGTGGCAATCGCCTGGCGCTGGTCGGCGACGATCTGGTCATAGCGGCCTGCGATATCCTGGCGCGTCTCGAGTTCCTCGGCCTGATCGGCAATGCGCTGCTCAAGTTCGGCCAGGTGGGCGCGGGCATCGGCAAGTGCCTTTTTCGCGGCATTCATCTCGCGCATGGCCGAGGCGCCCTGGGCGATAAAGGTGCCCACGGCGTTCGCAGTGTTCGAGACGGCGGTCCCCAGATCGCGGCTCGCGGCGGGGGAGTGCGGGGCGGTTGGGCGAGCGGTGTCGGCATCGTCCGCATCGGCAGCCTGCGGCGCGGCGATATTGCCGGTACCGCCCTCGACCACAGAAAAGCCTGCTGCGTGCGGATCGACCGCATCGGCGCCAATCGTGGGGTGCTCGAGCTGCAGAAATGAGGGCATGGTGCTGCCTTGGTCGGCAACGGGCGTCTCGCCGGGCACGAAGGTCGAGGCGGCCTCCGCGGCCTCCTCTTCTTCGGCGTCGATATCGGCGTCGGCCACGGCGTCTTTCATCGCTTTGACGGCATCCATCATGGAGTCCATGACGGCGTCGAGCTCTTCTTCCGAAGACACCTCGATGGGGCCTGCTGCTTGCGGAGCGTCCTCAGTCTTGGGCTCAGTATCGCTCGGGTCCGGCTGCTCTGGCTGATCTTTATTGTCTTGCTCTGCGGCGACATTTGCGTCTGCGGCCTCGTCTGCGGCGGCAGAAGCCTCCTCGACAGCGGCGTCAATGCCGCCATCGCTGCTGGTAGAAGTATCGCAGTCGTTAATGGTGCCTGCGGAATCATCAATATGCTGTTGAGTCTGGGGGTCCAGCTCGTCTGTCATAGGCATGTGCTCCTCATCGTTGTTTGTCACCCTATGATAAAGTCTCGCGCCGACATCCCGCGCGCCGCAGCAAAGTTTCAAAACGTGTTCGATGTCTCGCGTCGATAGCAACAACTCGGCCACGTTATCCAGGTTGTAGTTGATAATCCCTTCGCCGAACGACGTGGTGCCGTTTGCCTACCG
>CABSUD010000274.1:0-2256 GCA_902480795.1 uncultured Collinsella sp.
GTTCCTCCATAGGGGTCGTTGTAACTGCTTAAGTATACGGTACCCACACATTTTCATACGGAAAATACCGTCCGTCCGCTACAAAGCGCCGAACATCAACATGTGAGGAACAGCAAGGTTGTAAAGGCGATATAGTAAGTGAGTTCGTGTCAATCGGCCTAAACTCGGGGCCGAACAAGGAAAGGGTATGCATGGACGAACTATTTCACGTCAGTGAGCGCAAGTCCACAATCGGGACCGAACTTCGCGCTGGACTGACAACATTCCTGGCGATGGCCTACATCATCGCCGTCAACCCCGCGGTGCTCTCGGGCGCCGGCATCGATGCGGGAGCGCTCGCCTGCGCCACCTGCCTGGGTGCTGGCATCATGACCATCTGCATGGGCATCTTCGCCAACCGCCCGCTCGCCTGCGCGTCGGGTCTGGGCATCAACGCCATGATCGCGGGCATCACCACCACCATGTGCGGCGGCGACTGGCACGTAGCCATGAGCGTTATCTTCCTCGAGGGTATCGTCATCTTGCTGCTCGTCCTGTGCGGCCTGCGCGAGGCCATCATGGACGCCATCCCCGTGGTCCTGCGCCACGCCATCTCGGTTGGCTTGGGCCTGTTTATCGCCATGATCGGCCTGTGCGACGCCGGCATCATCACCGCTGGCGCCGGTACGCTCGTCGGTCTGGGCGACATCACCTCCCCCACCTTTATCGTCGGCATCATCTCCATCGTCGTGACGGTTGCCCTGGCCTCCCGCAACGTGCCGGGTTCGCTGCTCATCGGCATCATCGTCGCCGTTATCGCCGGTATCCCGCTGGGCGTTACCCATGCGCCCGAGGGCCTCATCGCGCCGCTCGACTTCTCGACCTTTGGCGCCCCGTTTGCCAGCACCGCCGATGGCAACATGGCCATCGTGAAGGTTCTGACCGACCCGATGCTGCTCGTCGTTGCTTTCTCGCTGCTCATGAGCGACTTCTTTGACACCATGGGCACCGCGATGGCCGTCGCCAAGCAGGGCGAGTTCTTGACCGAGGACGGCAATGTCGAGGACATCCGTCCCATCCTGGTCGTCGACTCCGTGGCCGCTGCTGCCGGTGGCTTTATGGGTGTCTCCTCCATCACCACCTTCGTCGAGTCCACCTCTGGCGCTGCCGACGGTGGCCGCACGGGCCTCACCTCCGTCACCACCGGCGTGTTGTTCATCCTCGCCGCGTTCTTCTCCCCCGTCGTCTCCATCGTTTCCAGTGCCGCTACCTGCGGCGCCCTGGTCTACGTCGGCTACCTCATGATGAGCGAGGCCTCCGAGATCGACTGGTCCGACGTGTCGCAGGGCTTCCCAGCGTTCATGATCGTCGCCGGCGTGCCCTTCACCTACTCCATCTCTGCCGGCATTGGCCTGGGCTTTATCGCCTACGTGGTCGTCGCGCTCTTTAAGGGCGAGGCCTCCAAGATCAAGCCGCTCATGTGGATCGCAGCCCTTGCCTTCCTCGTCTACTTCTTCGTGGCGTAACGGCATAGTCTGCTAAAGCAAAACAACAAGGCGCGGAGTCGCATCGAGCGGCTCCGCGCCTTTCTTTTAGCGTCTGCTCCCGTGCCAGCGTGCGACAATTGAGGCTGTCAATATCACAACACCGAGAGAAGCCTGCCTTGGAAGCGCATCATAAGCAGATAACCGTTTATTCAGAGTGTGCAGAAGGCGCGCCCGTCATCTACCTCCCCGTTGTCATGGGCGACGGTAGTGAAGTCTACGAGCGCTGCCGAGAGCTCGACTGCCCGCCGTTCACTCTCGTCGCCATTGGAGGACTCGATTGGAATCGCGAGCTGAGCCCCTGGGCATGCGACGGGACCGTACGCGATGCCGAGCCTTTTGGCGGCCAAGCTGCCGGTTTTCTTGATGAGCTGCTGAATCAGATAATCCCCCGGGTCGAGTCGTCGCTTCCTCAGCCGCCCACCTGGCGCGGCATTGCCGGCTACTCGCTGGCAGGCCTCTTTTCGCTTTGGACTCTCTGGCAAACCAACGCCTTTGACCGCGCCGCGAGCGCATCGGGGTCGCTATGGTTTCCCGACTTTGTCGATCGCGCCAGCACGGCCCCTTTTGCCAGCAGCCCGCAAGCCGTCTATCTGTCACTCGGCAAAAAAGAAACCAAGACGCCCAACCACATGATGAGGCACGTACTCGACGACACGCGCGCAATGGAAGAGCTACTCATCGAGCGCGGCATTCCAACAACGATGGAGCTCAACCCCGGTAACCACTTTGC
>CABSUD010000275.1:0-2242 GCA_902480795.1 uncultured Collinsella sp.
CGGGCTTTCAAGGCTTAGTTAAACCAAGTCTGTACGGTCAAATGACCCGTAGCTTACATCTGCTCGGGCGCGGAAACGCCAACGAGGGTGAGCACCAGGGCGAGCGTCACACGGACGGCATCGCAAGCGGCCAGACGGGCACGCGAAAGCTCGGGGTCGACGGGACGGCCCTCGCTCGGCAGCACCTGACAGGCAGCGTAGAAGCTGTGGAAGTCGCCGGCGAGTTCCTCAGCAAAGTGCGTCAGACGGAACGGGGCGCGGTCGCGAGCGCAGCTGGCGATGAGGTCGGTGAGCTCGTTGAGCTTGCGCGAAAGGGCGAGCTCGGTCGGGTCGGTCAGCAGCGAGTAATCGACGTTCTCACCGATGGCCTTGGCGGCGACGGCCTTCATGCCCATCTCGTCAGCCTGCTCGGGCGTAACGTCAGCGGCACGGCGCAGGATGGAGCACACGCGGGCGTGAGCGTACTGCACGTAGTACACCGGGTTGGAGTTGTCGCGCTTCTTGACGGCCTCAATATCGAAGTCGACCATCTGGTTGGAGCTCTTGGAGATGAGCGTGTAACGGGCGGCGTCAGAGCCGACCTCGTCGACGAGTTCCTGCAGGGTCACCATGGTGCCCTTGCGCTTGGACATACGGACGGGCTTGCCGTTGCGCAGCAGGTTGACGAGCTGGCCCAGCAGAACCTCAAACTTGCCGGGGTAACCCAAGGCATCGCAGACGCAGCGGACGCGCTCGATGTAGCCGTGGTGGTCGGCGCCCCAGATGTCGATGACGTGGTCGACGCGCTGGAACTTATCCCAGTGATAGGCAACGTCGGAGGCGAAGTAGGTGTACTCGCCGTCGGACTTGATCAGCACGCGGTCCTTGTCGTCGCCCAGATCGGTGGAGCGGAACCACAGGGCGCCGTCCTTGGTGTAGAGGTAGCCCATCTTGTCGAGCTTCTCAAAAGCGCGGTCGACGGCGGAGGTGCCGGCGGTCTCGCCCTCGGTGTCCTTCACATACAGCGAGCGCTCGGAGAACCAACGATCGAAGTCGCAGTTAACGGCATGGCAAAGGTCGCGCATGTTGTCGACCATCTTTACATAGCCGCGCTCGCGGAAGCTCTCCATGCGCTCCTGCGGATCGGCGTTGACCCACTTATCGCCGTCGGTGCGCCAGAACTCGGCGGCCTCGTCGATGATGTAGTCGCCGCCGTAGGAGTCCTTGCCCAGGGTCTCGGCAAAGTTGTCCTGATACGGATGGGTCTCGGGATGCTCGTCGTTCTCGTCGGCAACAAAGGCGTCGCGGTCGGCGATCAGCAGCTTGTGAGCCTCGTCGATATCCACGCCCTGCTTGGCGATGATGTCGGCAAGCTGCATATAGCGCGTGCTGATGGAGTTGCCGAAGGTGTTCATCTGAGAGCCGTGGTCGTTGATGTAGAACTCACGCTGGATGTCGTAACCGGCGTGATCCATAACGCGGCAGAGCGAGTCGCCCAGCGCGGCCCAGCGGCCGTGGCCGATGTGCATGGGGCCGACGGGGTTGGCGGAAACGAACTCGACCTGGGTCTTCAGGCCACCACCGACGTTGGACTTAGCGAAGTCCATACCCTTCTCGCGAGCCTCGCCAAAGATGGCATTCTTGACGGCAACGGAGAGGTAGAAGTTGATGAAGCCGGGGCCTGCGATCTCGACCTTCTCGATCGCGGGGTCCTCGGGCATATGGGCAACGATGGCCTCGGCGATCTTGCGCGGGGCGCAGTGGGCCAGCTTGGCGGACTTCAGGGCCATGGTAGAGGTCCACTCGCCATGAGAAGTGTCAGCCGGTCGCTCGATAGCGCAATCGTCAAGTTCAAATGCGGAAAGGTCGCCGGCCTCCTGGGCCGCAGCAAGCGCAGCGCGTACCAGCTCTTCAATCTTCTCGGGCATAGATCCTCCTTGTGTTAAAGCCCCCGAGCTCTTGGTCACTCGTAGGGCAAAAGCCAGAGTTTGTAGCACTCTATCACAAGCGACGGGCACTGTCGCAGGGTAAAGCTAATAGATATTGCATATGCACAAAAATGACTACTGCCTACGATGAGTCACTCACAGATGGCGGTCTGCCTGCAGATTATGCAGGCGTTGAAAATGCATAAAGGTGTGAATGAGCTGCGTCTGTTATCGAATACTCTTACCTATCAGAGTTGTGTGCTTTTCCTGCATAAAGTACGGGTTTGCGCACGTCAGCGTGTTATTCTAGACATACGTAAATTCGTATAAGTTGG
>CABSUD010000276.1:0-2238 GCA_902480795.1 uncultured Collinsella sp.
ATTCAATCCCACCGGGCCCATAGACAACGGAACCGCGACCCTAAGACGTATGCATGAATTAGGGGCCCAGCCGGGCTTATTCCCCCGACCTCTCAGACACCCGTTTACATCACGAAATCTATCTCTCCGATCCGCGCAAATGTGCACCGGAGAAACTTAAGACTGTGGTTCGTCATCCTATCAAGCGCGCTGAATAGCGTGGAGCGTCATTTCACGCGCTAGGTTTTAAGCCAGCCAACCAGCCGCCTCCTGGGCCGTCCGGTAATTATCTTGACGCGGCCCGTCGCATCTTATAAGTTTGTTTTGCTAAAGCTGGAAAGCCTCTCAACGATGCGCAACTCCAGCTCTTTTTCTATCAAGAGAGCAAGTGTCGGAAAGCAAAATGTCAGAAAACAGCGCATCGAGCAGGATTAAACGCCTAGTCAACACCTATAGTGGCCTCGTGCTTATGGGTGCTGTCGGAATCCCTATTGGCATCATCGTCGGCGCCATTTGTGCCCTCTTTGGTCGCGTGCTCCTGGCGATCGGTGCCTTCCGCGACGAGCACATCACCCTGCTCCTTCCCTTCCTCGCCCTCATGGGCCTCGCCATCGTGTTTGCCTACCGCACTTGGGGCAAGGGCACCGACCGCGGCATGAGCTTAGTATTCGACGTAGGTCACGGACGCGAGGGCGCCATCTCCCCGCGTTTGGTGCCGCTCATTATGCTGAGCACGTGGGGAACGCACCTTTTTGGCGGCAGTGCGGGACGCGAGGGCGTAGCGGTGCAGATCGGCGCCACCGTCTCACATTGGATCGGCCGACGCCTGCCTTTCCGCGACCCCGGCAACACGTTTTTGCTCATTGGTATAGCCGCTGGCTTTGCCGGACTCTTTCGAACGCCGCTCGCCGCCACGGTCTTTGCTATCGAGGTGCTTGTCGCCGGACGCATGGAATACCGCGCGTTGTTTTCCGCGCTTACGGCTTCACTTGCCGCAAGCATGACCTCCGGCGCCCTGGGGCTCGAGAAGTTCGAGGTCGCCGTTGCCGCCTCGTATGCGCTCGACCTCCCCGGTCTTGGACGGCTTGCGGTGCTGGGCATCGCGTTTGGCATGGTAGGCGGTGCCTTTGCCTGGTGTCTTGCGCATGCCAAGACCCTTGCGGCGCGGCTGCTCCCCAACCCCTATGTGCGCATCGCTGTTATGGGCATCGCGCTATCGGCGATCCTGTTCGCGCTGTGGCAGGGACGGTACTGCGGACTTGGCACCAACCTGATATCGGCGGCGCTCAACGGTGACGGCAAGGTCGCCATTATGCCTTGGGACTGGGCGCTCAAATTCGTACTCACCATCGCCACGCTTGCCGCAGGATATCAAGGTGGTGAGGTAACGCCGCTGTTCTCCATCGGAGCAAGCCTGGGTGTCGTGCTCGCCGGAATTCTCGGCATGCCCGTCGAGCTCTGCGCCGCACTGGGCTACGCAGCCGTCTTTGGCAGCGCCACCAATACGCTGCTCGCACCCATCCTTATTGGCTGCGAAGTCTTCGGCTTTGGCAACTTGCCGATGTTCTTTATTGTCTGCGTCGTGGCTTACCTGTTCAACATGGATAAGTCCATCTACGCCCTGCAGAAGCGGGCGTAGAAAGATGTCCAAGCAGGTGGTCTCAACCGGAAACGGCGTCCCATTCTGAGGCTGTATTCCGGGACACGGTTTCCGCTTGGAACGCCATTCGGAAAGCGCATCCCGCTTTAAAACGGAATTCCGGGACGTAGTTTCCGTCTGAGCCTCCATTCGGAAAGCGTGTCCCGTTCTTTCACGGCGTCTTGGCTATGCAAAGCGTTCGAGTGTTACTCCTCGTACGCGCCCTCAAGCCGAAGCAGCCACTCCTTGCGGTCGAGGCCGCCGGCATATCCGTTGAGCGAACCATCGGCGGCAACCACGCGATGGCACGGCACGATAATCGAAATGGGATTACGCGCGACTGCGGCCCCCACGGCACGGGGAGACACAACGGGCGTTTCATTTCCCGGTACACGATGTCGAGCCGCAATACGCTGGGCGATCTCGCCATACGTAGCGACCTCGCCACGCGGAATAGAAAGCAGCTCGTACCAAACTTCACGCTGAAACGCCGTACCAATCAAATGCAACGGCGGCGTAAACCGAGGTTCCTGCCCTGCAAAATAAGCATTCAGCCAAGCCCAGGAACGTTCAAGCACCGAAGAGGCTACACCATTTGCGGGACTCACCGACGACATGCC
>CABSUD010000277.1:0-2232 GCA_902480795.1 uncultured Collinsella sp.
GTCGGACCAGGTCGCGGCGCCCGCGCAAACCTCGGCTCCTGAGACGCCTAAGGCTGCAACGGCTGAGAAGGCCGTGCCTGCAACTGGTGAGGAGGCTGTTCCGGCAAAGCCCAAGCGCACGCGCCGCGCGGCCAAGCCTGTCGCTGACGGCGAGGAGGTCACCAAACCCAAGCGCCGTACCACGCGCACGACGCGCGCCAAGCGCACCGTTGCAGCTGACTCCTCGGCGCCGATTTCCGATGAGGTCGCGCAGGCACGTGCGTTGGCGCAGATTAGCGAGGCTCAGGTGGTGCGCGCCCGCCGTCGTGCTGCTGAGCGCGAGGCCGCGGCTCTGACCGAGTTTGCAGCCCCGTCTGTGCCCGAGACCCCTGCCGCCGACCAACCGACCGAGAAGCCGGCACCGCGCACACGCCGTCGCACGGCTGCTAAGGCCGAGCAGGTTGCTGAACAGGTAACCCCCGAGCTCACTGAGGCTTCGGTCCGTTCCGCGGCAGGGGAGGGCGCATCGCCAACTGAGCCCGCTGCGCCTGTCGAGGCCAGCGAAGTTCCCGTTGTCGATCCGGCTTTGCGCCCGCACCGTCGCGGTCGCAAGCCCAAGGCCTTCGTCGAGGCAGAGAAGGCCGCAGCCGCAGCCGCAGCTGCTCGGGATGCTGCGGCGACCGCCGAGTCTGCAACCGCTGCCGATGCACCCGTTCAGGATGCTGCGACTTCCGAGGCCGCTCCCGCCGATGCCGAGCCCGCCGACGTCCGCCCCGGTCGCAGCCGTCGCACTGCTGTTAAGCGCACGTCCAAGGCTAAGGCTGCCAAGAAGGGTGCGTCCGAGGATTCCGACGAGACGACCGCCGATGCATCGACTGATGCCGCCGAGCCCCAAGACGTCGAACAGCCTGCGTCCGAGAAGCCCAAGCGCGGTCGTAAGAAGTCCGCTAAGGCCAAGGCGTCCGAGCATCAGGCTGATGTCGAAGCGCAGGTCGATTCTGGCGCCGAGGCCAATGAAGCCGCTGCGGTCAATGCCGGCGCCGCCGCAACCGATGCTGCCGCGCCCGCCGAGGCCGAAGACGGCACTCGTTCCAACCGTCGCCAGCACAAGCGCAACGAGGAACGCAACGAGCGCAACAACGACCGTCGCAACCGTCAGCGCGACCGCAAACAGCGCAATAAGGAGCGCAATGCCGCTCCGACTGAGCCCACGCTTTCGCGCGAGGAGCTCGCGGCCATGAAGGTCGCCGAGCTGCGCGAGAAGGCCAAGGAGTTCGAGATTGAGACGACCGGCAAGAAGAAGGCCGAACTCGTCGAAGAGATCTACACCACCGCCGCGAAGGCAGAGGGCTTCCGCGACATCAAGGGCATTCTGCAGATTCGCCCGGACAGCTCCGGCATCATCCACGCCCATGGCTACATGAAGTCCAACGACGACGCCTTCGTGCCCGCCTACCTCATCCGCTCCGCGCGCCTGCGCACGGGCGACGTCATCGAGGGCTCGCTGCGCCCTTCGCGCGGCGGCGACAAGCGCGCCGGCCTCGCCAAAATCACGACCGTCAACGGTCTGGATCCCGAGCAGATTCGCAATCGCCCCAAGTTTGGTGACCTCACCCCGGTCTATCCCAACGAGCCGCTGCGCATGGAGCACGGCAAGGACTCCATTACCGGTCGCGCCATCGACATCGTGTCGCCGATCGGCAAGGGTCAGCGTGGCCTGATCGTGTCCCCGCCTAAGGCCGGCAAGACCACGATCCTCAAGAAGATCTGCCAGTCTATCTCGATTAACAACCCCGAGGTACACCTCATCTGCCTGCTCGTCGACGAGCGCCCCGAAGAGGTCACCGATATGCAGCGCTCCATTAAGGGCGAGGTCGTGGCCTCGACCTTCGATATGCCCGCCGACAACCACACCCGCGTGGCCGAGCTCGTCATCGAGCGCGCCAAGCGCATCGTGGAGCTGGGCGGCGATGTCGTGGTGGTGCTCGACTCCATCACGCGTCTTGCCCGCGCCTACAACTTGGCGGCGCCCGCCTCGGGCCGCATCCTTTCGGGCGGCGTCGATTCGGCGGCGCTGTATCCGCCCAAGCGCTTCCTGGGCGCAGCCCGCAATATCGAGAACGGTGGCTCGCTCACCATCCTGGCCTCTGCCCTCATCGACACCGGTTCCAAGATGGACGAGGTGATCTTCGAGGAGTTCAAGGGCACCGGCAACATGGAGCTTAAGCTCGATCGCGACCTGGGCGACCGCCG
>CABSUD010000278.1:0-2222 GCA_902480795.1 uncultured Collinsella sp.
ACCTTTGGGTAAAAGCCGCCTGAGCGGCACGCGAATAGAAAGGCCATTCGAGCTATGAAGAAGTTCAAGACAGAGAGCAAAAAGCTGCTCGACCTCATGATCAATTCGATTTACACGAATAAGGAAATCTTCCTGCGCGAGCTTATCTCCAACGCGAGCGATGCCGTCGACAAGCTCAACTTTAAGAGCCTTCAGGATCCGAGTGTCAAACTCGACCAGGGCGACCTGGCCATCCGTGTCTCCTTTGATAAGGACGCCCGTACCATCACTATTTCGGATAACGGTATCGGCATGACCGCCGAGGAGCTCGAGCGCAACCTGGGCACCATCGCCCACTCCGGCTCCGAGGAGTTTAAGACCGAGAACGCCGAGCAGCAGGGTTCGGATGTCGATATCATCGGCCAGTTTGGCGTGGGCTTCTACTCGGCCTTTATGGTTGCCAGCCACGTAAAGGTTGTCAGCCGCGCCTATGGCGAGGACACCGCTCACGTGTGGGAGTCTGACGGTCTTGAGGGCTACACCATCGAGGACGGCGAGCGCGCCGAGCACGGTACCGATGTCATCCTGACGCTGCGCGAGAACGAGAAACTCGACGCCGACGGCGAGGCCGAGACCTACGATCGCTTCCTGACCGAGTGGGGCCTCAAGAGCCTGATTCAGCAGTACAGCAACTATGTGCGCTACCCGATTCAGATGATGGTGAGCAAGAGCCGCCAGAAGCCCAAGCCCGAGGACGCTGGTGACGACTACAAGCCCGAGTACGAGGACTATCAGGAGCTCGAGACCATTAACTCCATGACGCCGATCTGGAAAAAGCGCAGCTCCGACGTTGAGCAGAAGGATTACGACGAGTTCTACAAGTCCACGTTCCACGACTTTGACGATCCCGCGCGCACCATCAGCTTCCATGCCGAGGGCACGCTCGAGTATGACGCCCTGCTGTTTGTGCCGGGCCGCGCGCCGTTCGATCTGTACAGCAAGGACTACGAGAAGGGTCTGGCGCTCTACAGCTCCAACGTTCTGATTATGGAGAAGTGCGACGACCTGCTGCCCGACTACTACAACTTTGTCCGCGGCGTCGTGGATTCCGCCGACGTGTCGCTCAACATCTCGCGCGAGACGCTGCAGCAGAACCGTCAGCTCAAGGCCATCGCCAAGCGTGTGGAAAAGAAGATTACCGCCGACCTTGAGGATATGCGTGACAACGATCGCGAGGCCTACGAGAAGTTCTTTGAGAACTTTGGCCGCGGTCTTAAGTACGGCATCTACTCGAGCTATGGCATGAAGGCCGATGAGCTCGCCGACCTGTTGCTGTTCTGGTCTGCCAAGGAACAGAAGATGATTACCCTGGCCGAGTATGCCAAGGGCATGCCCGATGATCAGAAGGCCATCTACTACGCCGCCGGCGACTCGCGTGAGCGCTTGGCTAAGATGCCCGTGGTGAAGGGCGTGCTCGACCGCGGCTATGACGTGCTGCTGCTGACGCAGGATGTGGATGAGTTCACCTTCCAGGCCATGCGTGAGTACGTTGCTGCCGATATGCCCAAGATCTACGAGGACGATGCAGCTCGCGAGGCTGCCGAAAAGGCCGTGGCTGACGGTGCCGAGCCCGAGGTCGAGGATCGTCATCTGGAGCTCAAGAACGTTGCGACTGGCGATCTTGATCTGGCGACCGAGGACGAGAAGAAGGAGGCCGAGGACGCCACCAAGGAGAACGAGGACCTCTTTGGCGCTATGAAGGAGGCACTCGGCGACAAGGTCGAGAAGGTTGCCGTCTCTGCGCGTCTGACTGACGCTCCCGCCTGCATCACCACCGAGGGCCCGCTTTCGCTCGAGATGGAGAAGGTGCTCCAGAAGGGTCCCGAGGGCGCGCCCGACGGCATGCCCAAGAGCCAGCGCGTGCTCGAGCTCAACGCCAAGCATCCGGTCTTTGCCAAGCTCGTCGCTGCTCAGAAGGCAGGCGATGCCGACAAGATCAAGCAGTACTCCGGCCTGCTCTACGACCAGGCCCTGCTGGTCGAGGGCATCCTCCCCGAGGACCCCGTAGCCTTCGCCGCGGCTGTCTGCGACCTGATGTAGTTAGGTAGTTACGCGGTTTTACCAAACCGCGTAACGGCTCGACGCTGCCCTCAGTTCCGCCGTTCTAACGAACGGCGGACCAGTCGACGCTGCGCTTCGCCCATATAATTCCACCCACGATTGGAGTTTTCGATATGTCCCAT
>CABSUD010000279.1:0-2213 GCA_902480795.1 uncultured Collinsella sp.
ATTCTAGCCTTGATAGGACGAGGCCTTCGGAGGCGTCTTGCCCTTCAGAACCTTGTGATAGTAGTCGTACGTCAGCGGCGTCTCGTCGCTCAGGCGCTCGGCATCCTCGACCTCGCCAATAAACAGCAGATGCGTGCCCACATCCACAGTGTCGATCAAACGGCAGCTAAACAGGGCCGCCGCGTGCTCAGGCACATAGGGCATGCCCAGAGCCGTCTCGCGGGTCTCGTATTTGGCAAACTTGTCATAATCGCTGCTGGTGCGGAACCCAAAGTTACCGATGTAGAGCATGTCGGCAGTCTGATCGATCACGGTCAGCGCGAACGCTTTGGCCGATGCGATGACGCCCGAGGTGACATTGTCCTTGTTCACGGCAACCGAAATACGCGGCGGCATGGACGTCACCTGCACCGCAGTGTTGATGACGCAGCCGGCGCGCAACCCGTCTGCCGCAGCGCTCACCACGTACAGACCGCTCGGCATCGTAAAGAACGCAGTTTTGTCCATAACGATCACTCCCCTAACCCAGGATTGAACCTCATGAATGTATGTACCCACAAAAAAGGCGGCACCCATAACGGACGCCGCCTTTGAGACATATGTGTCAGAACAGTAAGAAAGATGAGACGCCCGCAGTTGCGGTGAAATAGGGACTGAATAGCCCCTCAAACAGGCAAAACAGTCCGTATTCCACCGCAACTTATACAGAGTGCCTAGCGGTTGCGTTCCTTAAGGGCGCGGTCGATCTCGCGTTGGACATCACGCTTGGCCATGTCCTCGCGCTTGTCGTAGAGCTTCTTGCCGCGACCTAGACCCAGCAGCAGCTTTACGCGGCCGTCGGTATTAAAGTAGAGCTCCAACGGAACCAGCGCATAACCACGGTTGCGAAGTTTGCCGTCAAGAAAGTCGATCTCCTTGCGGTGCAGCAGCAGACGACGCCGACGGTCGGGATCGCGATTCCACACGCCACCATGGCTATAAGGGTGGATATGCAGTCCGACGAGCCAGCACTCCCCGCCGCGGATCAGCGCGAAGGTATCGGTGATCTGGCAGGCGCGCTCGCGAATCGACTTGACCTCGGTGCCACTCAGTTCAATACCGCATTCGAACGTCTCATCGATAAAGTACTCGTGATGTGCCGAGCGATTCTTGGAAATGAGTTTGCGCTCGCGCTTACTGGGCATCGCCGGCCTCCTTGGCGCCATCGGCGTTTGAGCCCGCAGCCTCGCGCTTTGCCTTGCGCTCGGCATTGAGCTCGGCATCGCTCTCGCGCACCAGTTTGATAATCGCCGCGCAGGCCTCCTCGCCCACCAAGTCGCGAGCACGCACCGTCAGGCGCGTCGCCTCCTGCTTGTCGCCGTCGCTTGCAGCATCGGTCGCACACATGATCAGGCAGATGGCGATCTCGGCCGAAGGTGAGGTCGGCACGCCCTGCAGGGCGAGCTCACCCATCACGTGGTCGTCGCTCTCATCAGCGGCATCCGGATAGGTGGTATGGATCTTGTTGAGCAGGCGCGTCGTATGCGCATCGTTGGGCGCCAGGCGCAGCGCCAGACGCGCGCAGCCCACGGCAGCCGAAACGTTCTCGGTCTCGGGCTCCAAGAAGTACTGACCTAGATTGGCGTAAGCGCGGGCGGCGCACTTGCCATCGCTTGCACGCTCCAGCACCGAGAACGAGAGCGATGCCCATTCCTGCTTGTCCTCGAGTGCACGGAACAGCTCGGCCAGATCCAGGCGATAGTTGCAGTTCATGGGGTCCCAACGCACAGCCTGCATCAGGGCATTACGAGCGCTCACATAATCCTGCTGGCGAATGTAGGCAAACGCCATGTCAGAGTACAGGCGGTCAAACGGCACCTCGACCTGCACGAGCTCGCGCGGATCCTTCTCCACACGGCGATAGGCCAAGCGCTCAAACTTGCTATCGAAGCTAAAGTATTGGCGCTTCTCCTCCGTCTTGCACTCGGCGTCAATATACTCCTCGGCAAGTTCCACCAGGCGCTCCAACAGCGGCGTCGCCGTAGCCAGGTCGCCCTGCGCCAGATAGTTCTCGGCATACGTGATGTCTTGCAAGCTGATGGGCAGATCCATGGCTACTCCTCGATCTGAGCGAAACACGGCAGGCGCCGTATATACGGTCAATACACAAAACCCGGGTCTCTTACGAGGCCCGGGCGTTCAATTTTGGTAGCCCGTACCAGATTCGAACTGGT
>CABSUD010000280.1:0-2206 GCA_902480795.1 uncultured Collinsella sp.
GAGGCGGCCTTGTCGGTCGTTGCCTTGCTATCGCCGTTGCCCTGGCCCTCAAAATGCTTGTAGCACCAGCTGGTGACCAGCGGGGTCAAAATAGCCGTCACGATTGCGCAGGCAGCAACCTGTGCCGTGGCCGTCGCGAGCACCGCGCCGCCGTACATGGCCCCGTTGACGCTTGCCATGGCAGCAGGCGTGGCCACATTGGCTCCGGCGCAGCTGGAGATTGCCGCACCTGCGACACCCGTACCGCCCGTGAGCTTATCGACCGCGATGACGGGAATTGCAAAGACCACCGAGCAGATCACGCCGAGCAGGATGCCGGGAAGACCACCGTTGATAAGCTGACCAAAAGTCATGGTCGAGCCCATGGCAAAGAAGACGAGCACGATGATGGCGGAAAGTGCCGGAGCCATCATCTTTTTAAAGCTGGGGAAGAGGTTGCCCAGGATAATGCCAACGACGATCGGCAGGATGGCGCCCACGAGCGACCAGCCGATCGGAGCCTGACCGGCAGCGCCGAGCACGATCATCGTGACCGGAGGGCCGACAACCAGCGTAGTGATGGCGACGGCGCCACGCTCGGCCTCGTTACCCATGGTGCCCATCAGTCCAGCGTACATAGCGTTGTTGGCGCCGGTGCAAGCCGCCAGCATCACCATGGCCGAGATGCCAAACAGGTTGTCGTTGAACACATAAAGGATGAGCAGCGACACGGCAACGACCACGATCTGCTTGACGGCGATGATGATGGCACCGCGGGCAGCGGCGGCGGGAGCACTCTTAAACGAAATCGTCGTACCGACAATCAGCAGGAAAGCGCCCACGAGCGGGCCGGCGCCCTGTTGGGTCATGCCAAGCGTAAAGCTGCCGAGCGTTTTGAACAGGTCGGGGAATAGCGTGTTGAGCAGGCAGCCCAGCAAAAGCGGCACCAAGATATTGGCACCCGGGATGGAGGACATCTTAAAGAACGGCTCCTTTGCCGCCGGCGCCTCCACCGCAGTCGATTCACTCATATATATCTCCTTTGGATGCATGCGAATCGTAGCCGCACGCGCCTATGTCAGAAAGAAGGCGACGGTCCCGAGTCGCAGGAGCCGTCGCCGAATAATCGTCGTGGGGTATTACCCGTCCAGGACGATGCCGCCGTCGCAGTCACCAATCTCGCCGTTCACGAAGCTGGCGAGGTCGGAAGCGAAGAACAGCACCATCTGCGCAGGCTCGCTGGCCTGGGCGGCGCGGCCCAGAGGGATACCGTTGATGATGCGCTGAGAGTTCTCGTCAGAGAGAATCGAGGTCATATCGGTAAGCGTGAGCGACGGGCATACAGCGTTGCAGCGAACGCCAAACTTGCCGCCTTCCTTGGCGACTGCCTTGGTTAGACCGTTAACACCGGCCTTGGAGCTCGCATAAGCCGCGGTGCCGAGCAGGCCGCCGCCGATCTTGCCAGCAACAGAGCTCACGTTGACGATAGTGCCGGCATGGGCCGCCTTAAAGTGCGGGTACACGGCATTCATCATGGTAAACGTACCATTGAGGTTGATGTCGATGGTGCGACGCCACTCGGTGTCATCGATCTCGTCGAACTTCTTGGTGCTGATGACGCCAGCACAGTTAATCAGGATATTGGTTTGAGGCAGGTCCGTAAAAATCTGCTCGACGGTCTCGCGCGCCTTAGGCGCATCGGCAACATCGAGCTGATAGAATCTGTTGCACTCGCCAAGCTCGGCCACAGCGGCCTCACCCTTAGCAGCGTTCCTTGCGATGAGCGCGACATGTCCGCCGCCCGCGACGATGCCCTTGGCGATCTCGAGGCCAATGCCCTGAGTGCCGCCCGTGACAATCGCGGTCTTGCCCGTGAAGTCAAATGCCATGACTCCATCCCCCTTTATGTAAGGTGTCTCCTTGCGGAAAGCTGGAGCATCACACGTGACGATTATATGAGCCCCAGTCGTCATGGTGGTGACACCCCTCGCCAACCGCGTGCATGATAGTTCTTTGAAACGCTTCAGCAATTGAATGATTTTAAGTCTTAATGAGCTCTTAATATTGCCTACTGTATGAGGCCCGCGTATGGGGGTATCATCTTCCACCGAAAATAGTTTCTAGTGTTAGGGGTTTTCGGTGGAAGATACCGATTTCCATGAGCTTGGGCGTCAGCTCTTTACCGAGTTTGGCAGCATGCACCAGCGCGTTTCGCGCTTTGCCGACC
>CABSUD010000281.1:0-2205 GCA_902480795.1 uncultured Collinsella sp.
AAAGAAAGGGCTTTACCATGGCCGAGCTTGAGTCCCAACCATTGTCCGACGAGGAGCGCGCTGAGTTGGAAGAGCTCCGCGCTGAGAAGGCCCGCCGCGAGGCTCGGGAAGAGGCCCGTCGCGAGCGTGAGGAGCTGGCTGCCCTGCGCGCCGAGCGTGCGAAGGCCGAGGAGGTTGCCTCGAACGCCGCATCCGAGCGCAAGCCCGCGCCCGCGCCCAAGCCCGCCGCCGCGAAGCCCGCGCCCACCGCACCCAAACCTCAGCCCAAAAAAGCCGCTCGCCCCGAGCCCGTCGAGCCCAAACCGAGCCGTGACGAGATGACCTTTGCCCAGCGCATGGTTACCTCCAAGGAACCTACGGGCGAGAACGAGATTCCTGGCATGGCGCCGGCTCAAAAAATCATCATTGTCCTTGCCCTCATCGCGTTTGTCATCTTTATGGGCTACACGATCCTGACCAGCATGGGCCTGCTCTAACCGATTTGCATCGGGCGTCATGTCCGCATGCTCTGCTCTCGTCCAACCCTCAAATTCTGCACCACACATCCGAAAGGTCGCCCCATGGCTTTGACCGATATCTCTCATCCCACCGACATCGCAATGCTCACCGATCTGTACGAACTCACTATGGCCCAGGGCCTGTGGGAGAGCGGCAAGGCCAATGAGCAGGGTTGTTTTACCGCGTTTTACCGCGACCATCCCTTTGGCAGCGCCTATGCTGTCATGTGCGGCACCGCCGAGCTGCCCGAGCTAGTCGAGAATCTGCGCTTTACGCCCGAGGATATCGACTACCTCGCCTCGCTTGAGGCCCCGGCCGGCGGCGCGATGTTCAAGTCCGCATTCCTCGACTACCTGCGCGATTTTCGTGCGCATGTAAATATCGACGCCGTCCCCGAGGGCGAGCTCGTCTTTCCACGCGAGCCCATGGTGCGCGTCACCGGTCCTGCGCTCGAGTGCCAGCTGCTTGAGACGGCGCTGCTCAACATCGTCGGCTTCCAGACACTTGTCGCCACCAAGACGGCGCGAGTGGTGCTGGCGGCGGACGGCCGTCCCGTGGCCGAGTTTGGCCTGCGCCGAGCCCAGGGTCCCGATGGCGGCCTGGCCGTTGCGCGCGCGAGCTACGTCGCCGGCTGCTCCTCTACGTCCAATGTGCTCGCCGGCCGCCGCTACGGTATTCCCGTCTTTGGCACGCATGCGCACAGCTGGGTGATGAGCTTCGATTCCGAGCTCGAGGCCTTCCGCGCCTTTGCCAAGTCGAGCCCCAAGAACTGTACGCTGCTCATCGACACCTATGACGTGCGCGAGGGCTGCGAGCATGCCATTACGGTTGCCAAGGAGATGGAGGCGGTGGGCGAGCGTCTGTCGGCTATTCGCATCGACTCCGGCGACCTCGCCAAGCTCTCCAAGTATGTGCGCGGCCGTTTTGATGCCGAGGGCCTGCCCTATGTGGGGATCTCGGTTTCTAACGATCTGGATGAGTACACGATTCAGTCGCTGCTAGACCAGGGCGCGCCCATCGACAGCTTTGGCGTGGGTACCAAGCTTGCGACCTGCTATGACCAGCCGGCGCTGGGCGGCGTGTACAAGCTTTCCGCCCGCCGTGCGAGCGAGGCCGACCCGTGGACGCCGGTGGTCAAGCTCTCCGAGCAGCCCTACAAGCGCACGATCCCGGGCGTGCAGCGTGTGCGCCGCTATTACGACGGCTTTGGTGGACCGGTCTGCGACATGATCTACGACGAGGACCATCTGGCGGGGGAGGGCGCCGCGCGCGGCAATACCCTCGTGGCCGTGAATGATGCCGCCCTGGTGACCGACGTGTCCGAACTTGAGTATCGTGAGCTGCTGGTGCCGATCGTGCGCGACGGCAGTGCGGTGGCTCCGCGTGAGAGCATCCAGGACGCGCGCGAGCGCTGTGTTTGGGCGCTCGATCATCTGGATGCGGCTTTCAAGCGCTTCCTGTATCCGCAGACCTACGTGGTGGGCATGGAGCAGGGCCTGGCTCAGGTGCGCGACGAGCTCGTGCGCAAGAACATGGCCGCGGCCTCGGCTTTCCCCTGGGCAAAATGATTCCTTGGGCGGTAGGGGCGAGTCACGGCAGCGGACGGCTGTTCGAATAGGAAAGGTTCTTGAGAATGCGGTAGAACGGCGTATCCAGATGGATGAGCAGTCCGGTCTCCTTGACCGCGGCGACATTCTCCGGGCGCAG
>CABSUD010000282.1:0-2199 GCA_902480795.1 uncultured Collinsella sp.
CACGAGCGTGATGCAGGCGGTCGGCGGCATCGACAAGCTGCTCAACCCCAAGGCCAAGGACGAGGAGACGCTCGCGCTCATCCAGCACCTCACCCCTAGCCAGCGCTTCGACAAGCTACTCGAGAACCAGCAGGTTCTAGCCGAGCCCATCGTGCGCAACGGCAAAAAGGCCACCGTCGGTTATTGCCCCGATGTATGGGGAGCCTGGGAGTAGCTTGTGTTATTTGCCGGCGCGTGGGTATAAGAGCAGGCGTTTGGCATAAGATTCAACTGTAAGCCATGTCTAACAAAGGAGGGCACATGCCCAACAAACCCGTGAAGATCATCATGCTTACCGGATACCTCGGTGCCGGCAAGACCACGCTGCTCAACCACATCCTCGCTAACGACGGCGGCATCCGCGCCGCCGTGATCGTCAACGACATCGGCGAGATCAATGTCGACGCCAGCCTCATCGCCGACGGTGGCCTTTCCGAGACCGACGACCTCATCCCGCTCACCAACGGCTGCATCTGCTGCACGCTTTCGGATGACCTGGCCAACCAGCTGCAGGGCATCGCCGATTCGGGCGACTTCGACTACATCATCATCGAGGCCTCGGGCATTTGCGAGCCCATCCCCATCGCCTACACCATCTCGAGCTTCTGCGACGAGGCCAAGGTGGGCGGCGAACCCAAGCTCGCGCTCGACAACATCGTGGCCGTGGTCGATTGCGCCCGCATGTATGACGAGTTCAACGGCGGCCGCGACCTGCTGGCCGAGGATATCAACGAGGACGACATCGAGAGCCTGCTCATCCAGCAGATCGAGTTCTGCTCCACGCTGATCCTCAACAAGACCGATACCGTGAGCCCTGAGCAAATCGCCGAGCTCAAGGCCATCGTGCGCAGCCTGCAGAAGGACGCCGTGATCGTCGAGGCTCAAAACGGCGAGGTTCCTATGGAGGAGCTGCTCGACACCGACCGCTTCGACTTTATGCGCGCCTACAACTCCGCCGCCTGGATCGAGGCCATGGAGCATCCCGAGGAGCACGACGACCCCGAGGTGCTCGAGTACGACATCGACACCTTTGTGTACTCGCGCCGCAAGCCGTTTGACCTGCAAAAGTTCACCGATTTTGTTGAGCAAGAGTGGCCCGACGAGGTCATTCGCGTCAAGGGTCCGCTGTGGCAGACCGGCGATCCGGACATGTGCTACATGTTTGAGCAGGCCGGCCACCAGATGCGCCTGATGGAGAACGGTCTGTTTGTCGACTCGGCGCCCGAGGGCGAGAAACAGAAGATCATCGACGAGAACCCCGAGATCATGCAGATTTGGGACGACGAGACGGGCGACCGTATGACGAGCCTGTGCATCATCGGCCGTCACATGGACAAGGATGCGCTCATCGCCTCCCTCGATGCCTGCCTGACCGACTGGCACCGCGCCTAGGTTTATCCAAGCGGGTATTTTTCCGCTTACGTAACCGCCAAACCACCACGAAGGTGCCCTTCGTGGTGGTTTTTCGTTCTGAGCCAAGGAGATTCATGTTCAACATTGTGCTGTATGCGCCCGAGATTCCGGCCAATACGGGCAATATCGGCCGCACCTGCGTGGTTACCGGCGCCCGCCTGCATCTGGTGGAGCCGCTGGGGTTTTCGCTCGACGACAAGACGGTGCGTCGCGCCGGCCTGGGCTACTGGCAAAACTTGGACGTGACGACCTATGCCAGCTGGGAGGATTTCCTTGCGCGTAACGGCCTCTCCCCTACCGACGAGCGTCTGCATCTGCTGACCAAAAAGGCGCGCAGGACCTATGCGCAAAGTACCTACCGCGACGGTGACTATTTGGTCTTTGGCAGCGAGAGCTCGGGTATTCCCGAGCCACTGCTTGCCACGGCGCCCGAGCGTTGCGAGCGCATCCCGATGCTGCGCGATTGCGACTCACTCGATAACGCCGAGGCTTGGGAAGCTCACGAGGAATCGCTGGGGCATACCGAGGACAGCCACGAGACCATCCTGCAGCAGGATATCTGCGGCAACTTCGTCAACCCGGACGACTACCGCATCAGCGCACTCAACCTCTCAAACAGCGCCGCCATCGTCCTCTACGAGGCTCTGCGCCAGGCAGGCGACACCGGTGCCGCGCTGAACGTCGTGTTTTTCGGTGACTCTATCTTTACGGGCTGTGATTCCTCCAAAATGTATAACCGGGAGCCGT
>CABSUD010000283.1:0-2198 GCA_902480795.1 uncultured Collinsella sp.
GAAATCCCTCAGCGTCTCTGGCATTGTACAAAAGCCCGAACGCTCAAAATCGACGCTCTTATTACTTATCAGCGCAGAGAACTCGGCATCGAATATAAGGGCGGCTTTCACGATGAGACCGAGCGCAAGGGAGCAGATGCGGAACGAGAGGCCGTACTCGCCCAAATGGGGTATCGAATCGTTACGCTCACCTCGGCACAGTTCGCAAGTCAACTTGCCTTTCACCGCGCCATGAACAGCATTCGCGAAGCACTCGGTATGCCCCGCTGCACGGACGCCGAATACCAGCGAAAGCAGAACGAACTGCGCAAGACACTTATCCGCAACTGGAAAAGCGCGCAGGGCGAAGACACGCCTTCCGAGTAGTGTCATCCCAGCGCGCCACACCAAAACGTGTACACCACCCTCCAAAACCGACATTTTTCGACATCTTTGGAGGCTGATGTACATGTTTGGAACCTACGCCCCCACCCAGTCCCGACCGTTTACCGAGCAATAGGGTCGCCACACCCGCCGACCATGTACTATGTACGGGCATTGTCTAAACTCGCAATCAGAAGGACCCCATCTTGCCTGTTGCCGCCGCTATGATCGTTACCGCACACGCCTCGGATGCCATGGTTGCCATCCCGTTTTGGCTCGAGATGTTCGCCGTCGTCGCGGCATCGATCTCGGGCGTGTTGGTTGCGCGCGAGCACAAGCTCGACCTGGTGGGCGCCGTCGCGCTGGCCGTGGTCTGCGGCCTGGGCGGCGGTCTTTTGCGCGATATGACACTCCAGGTGGGCAACGTCTACATCCTCAACCAGCCGATGGCGCTCCCGCTTTCCATTGCCACGGCAGCCATCATCTACATTTTCCCGGCAATCGTCGACAAGCCCGAAAAACTCATTCCCCTGCTCGACATCATCTCGGTCGGCATCTACGCCGCCACCGGAGCAGACAAGGCGCTGGTCTACGGCTTTGCGCCGGCGGTGTGCATCATGATGGGCTTTTTCACCGCGGTGGGCGGCGGCATGTTGCGCGACGGCTTTATGGGCGTGGTTCCGGGTATTTTCCAACGCACTAACTTTTATGCCATCGCGGCCATCGCCGGATCGGCAAGCTATGTATGCCTCGTCATGAGCGGACTCGTCAGCAACATCACCGCCCTCATCGTGTGCGTCGCGGTGACCATGGGTCTGCGCTGGCTCTCACTGCGCTTTGACATCAAAAGCCCCACCGAAGAAGATATCGCGCGCTTCTTGCACCGTAAAAAGTAGACAGTGCGGCACAACCCTTCGAAAATGCAACCGAGAGGTTCTTTTAGAGCGCCCACGCGTTGGGTACCCTGTTAGGTGCATGTCGAGCATCTGACGAAGGATTCACTATGCCCTGTAATCAATTCCCGTCGACCAAGCGCCGTAAAGCGTGGGGCCGCATCACGATCCTATT
The DNA here is from genome assembly GCA_902480795.1 of uncultured Collinsella sp. Taxonomy (GTDB): domain Bacteria; phylum Actinomycetota; class Coriobacteriia; order Coriobacteriales; family Coriobacteriaceae; genus Collinsella. The sequence continues at coordinate 1,432 of CABSUD010000283.1, forward strand.
CGCGCTCATCGCTCTAGCGGTCACCGCACTTCCCACGGCGTCGTTCGCCGGCACGGACACTGCAGGCAACGTACTTGCGACCGACAATGACGCCAATTCGTCCGGCGTCGAAGGTGACCTGTACTGGGCCGGCCAGGCCCTCAACTTGGACGATACGTCCATTGACCACGATATCATCGCCGCGGGCGATACCCTCTCTATCCGCGACTGCACGGTGGGCGGCGCCGTCCGCTTGGCGACGCGCACCATCGACATTGCCAAGACTACGGTTGATGGCAGTGTGACCGTTGCCGGCCAGCATGTCGTGCTCAATTCCGACAGCACCGCCAACTGTTTCTACGCGATAGGCGAGACGGTTGCCCTGCGCGGCTCTACCAAGTCGGCAGCGCTTGCGGGCGATACGGTGACTATCGATGGTACCGTCGAGGGCGATGTTGAGGTTTGGGCCGACAAGCTCGTCCTGGGCAAAAACGCCCACATCACCGGCACCGTGAACGCGCACGTCTCCGAGGACCCCGAGCGCGCCGCGGGAGCCGAGGTCGGCGAGCTCAAGATCGACCGCACCGAGAACGAGGATACTTCCACCGTTAACGATGTCATCGGCGGTATCGTCGCCTCGGCACTCTCGACCTGCTTTGTCGCTCTGCTGCTCGAGCTCGTCTTTCCGCGCGCGACCGCCGGCGCCGCCGGTTTTCTTATTTTCCCAGGTCGGCATTCTGAAGATTCAGAACCCAGTTGTTTACCTTGATTCTTGCATCCATGCTGTA
>CABSUD010000284.1:0-2196 GCA_902480795.1 uncultured Collinsella sp.
CTCTTCCGATCTGCATCCACCAGCGCCTCGCGAATGGCGGCGGAAAGATCGAGCATGCGAGAAGCAGTAGCATCGATGCACGAGAACTCGGCAGCAAAGCGATCCATAAGTTCTTGGGACACCTCATACTCGTCGCCCAGGATATGGGGCCCAATATAGGCAGAGATGTCCTCCGGCGTGCAGTCAGCCGCCTCACAAAGCGCCTGGCAGGCTTTGGCGGAAATACGCGCAATCGTGCCCTTCCAGCCAGAATGCACCACGGCAAAGCCGCCGGGAGCCACCAGCACCACGGGAACACAATCGGCAAAGCAGAGCATCACGGGCACCTCATGGGCCGTACAGACGAGGGCATCACAGCCCTCGGCAATCTGCTCACGAATGTTCTCGAGATCATCGGCACCGTTCGAGGTCACCGTCACGACGTGGTCACCATGTACTTGATTGGGCACGAGCAGATTATGCTCGCACTCAGCGGCGCCCATGGCTTCGAGCGCTCGACGACGATTTTCTTGAACGGCAAAGGGGTCATCGCCTACATGCGAGCCCAGATTGAGTGAGGAGTACGCATCTTCGGAAACACCGCCGGTGCGCTCGGTAAAGGCAAAACGAACATCGGTCGTCGAACCCTCCACCAACGTAACTCCATCATGGTCGACACGCGAAACGTTGTCCGCACGTGCTGCCATACTAAAGCCTCCTATTACAACAAGTACCGCGGCGTCGCCGCGCAGTCCGTGTTTATACGGCTGTCATACTTCTTTAAAAGGATACCCGCAGCGGTAGGGACCAAACGTAAAGGGAACGTAAGGAGATTGGAGGCTTTCGTTTACAAACGAGAAACAAAAAGGGCGCATCCATACGGACGCGCCCCTGTGCAAAACAATGCGAAGAACGACTTAGAAGCTGCCGCGTTTGAGGAAGTCGGGAAGCTCAAACTGATCGTTGCCAAAGTTGGGCAGCTCGGTACCGCCGACGTTGCGAGTCGGGGCAGCCTGAGCGGGGCTGGCAGCCGGAGCGGTGCGCTGCGGCTCAGCGGAAGCAGCGGCCTTGCTCTGGGACTGCTGAGCAGCGAAGAGCTCGTCCTGACGGTTGACGTTGGAGTCGGAGAAGCCCGTAGCGATAACGGTGATGCGCACCTGGTCGCCCAGGGACTCGTCAACAACGGTACCGAAGATGATGTTGGCCTCGGGGTCGACGGCATTGGCGACAACGTCGGCGGCGTCGCTGATCTCCTGGATACCCAGGTCCTTGGAGCCGGCGATGGAAAGCAGGACGCGCGTGGCGCCATCGATGGAGCTCTCGAGCAGCGGACTGGAAATAGCCTGCTGGGCAGCGTCGACGGCACGGGTGTCCCCAGAAGCGGTACCGATACCCATCATGGCGGTACCGGCCTGCTTCATGATGGTCTTAACATCGGCGAAGTCCAGGTTGATGATACCCGGGACGGTAATGAGGTCGGTGATGCCCTGGGTACCCTGGGAAAGGACGCCATCGGCAATCGCGAAGGCCTCGAGCATCGTGGTCTTCTTCTCGGCGATGTCGAGCAGCTTGTCGTTAGGGATAACGATCATGGTGTCGACGCAATCGGAGAGGGTCTTAATGCCCTCCTCGGCGCTCTTCTTGCGCTTGCGACCCTCGAAGGTGAAGGGCTTGGTCACGACGGCGACGGTCAGCGCGCCGACCTCGTTCATCGCGATATCGGCAACGATGGGAGCGGCGCCGGTACCGGTACCACCGCCCTCGCCGCAGGTGATGAACACCATGTCGGCGCCAGCGAGCGCCTCGGCGATATCGTCGCGGGACTCATCGGCAGCCTTGCGGCCAACCTCGGGGTTGGCGCCGGCGCCCAGGCCGCGGGTAAGGTCGGTGCCGATGTGCACCTTGATATCGGCATCAGAGATCGCGAGCGCCTGAGCATCGGTGTTGATGGCAACAAATTCGACACCGCGGATGCCCTCTTCGATCATTCGATTGACCGCGTTGGTACCGCCGCCGCCGACGCCGACCACCTTAATGACGGCAAGGTAGTTGTTGATCTCTGTCTCGTGCATGTCGGTCCTCCGAACAAAGGTTATAGCCATAGCATGGGTCGACCCCTGCGCACATTAACCTTCAGGTTGAAAGTAAATGCAAAGGTAAACCGTATTATGTTTGCACATTATGAACGTATCAGTCAAATAATTGACCGTGAAAACC
>CABSUD010000285.1:0-2191 GCA_902480795.1 uncultured Collinsella sp.
GCTCCAGGCCGGTCTCCTCGGGGCCAAACGACACGGCGCGGGCAAAGTTGCGCGCGTACGTGCCGCCGCCCATGGCAAAAGGCTCGGCGTGCTTGCCCGTAAACTCGTTATAGGTATTGATAAGCGCCTTCACGGCCGGATCGTCGGCAGACACCGAGAACGGCACCTTTGCATGACCCAGGCGACACGTCACGTCAAAGCGCCCCACGAGCGGCTCGAGCTGCTCGCGGATGGTATCGGCGCTCGTGCTATCAGGGAAACGCACGTCGATGACCTGCTCGATATGGCCATCCACCACGCGGATGACGCCGGGGTTGCAGGTGAGCGGGCCAAACGCCGGGCTCGTCGCGTCGATACCCAGGCCGCGACCATAGGCGTCCGCATGCACAAAGGCCAAAAACTTGACAAACTCGTGCTCGGCAGGCGTCAGCAGGCGCTCGCCGCGGGCACCAAACGCGTCCTCGGCCTCGCGCAGATACGACACGATCAGGCCGACGGCATTGATCGTCCCCTCGGGCATCGAGGCGTGACCGCCAATACCGTGGGCGAAAATCTGCACATGACCATTGTCGAGAGCCGTGATCTCCAGGCGGTCAGCATTCTCGACCGGCGCCGGCAGCTCATCGGCGGCAATCGCGAGCTCGCAGATGGACTGCGACGGAATGGCATTGCTCGCCTCGGCGCCGCTCCACGACACGATGCGCCCGCCGTCGATCTTGGGACTCACGAACGTCGCCCCAAACTGGCCCTTCTCGGCATTGCAGACCGGGAACTCGGCATCGGGCGTAAACAAAAAGTCGGGGTCTGCGTGGTTCTCCAGATAATGGTGAACGTCGGACATGCCCACTTCCTCATCGCAGCCCAGCAGCGCGCGGAAGGTGTAGCGCGGAACAATGCCGTGCTTGAGCAGGTACGCGCCGGCATAAAGCGACAGCACTGCCGGGCCCTTGTCGTCGATCACGCCGCGACCGAGCAACCAGCCCTCGCGACGCCCCATCGCGAACGGATCGGTGTTCCAGCCAGGGCCGGCGGGAACCACGTCCACGTGGCAGATAGTCGCGAGCTGCTTGTCGCCGCGGCCCGGGATATCGGCGATTCCCACATAGCCCTCGTCGTCGCTCGTCTGATAGCCGAGCTTCTGCGCGATGCCGAGCGCGCAATCGAGCGCGTCACGGACCGGGCGGCCAAACGGCGCGCCGGGCTCCGCATCGGCAGAAACTGCCACGGAAGGATAACTCACCAGCTGCTCGATATCAGCGACGACATCCTCCCAGACCTCGTCGACATACCCAGAGCGCCCTGACCCAGCAGATGGTGGCCGGGCGGATTTTAAGCCGGGAGGAATCGGTCACGCAGTCGGAGGATAAGTACCTTTTGGAAGGGACGTATGCCTGCGTGGAAATGATCGGCCGGGTTCGCAGAGAACAGATTGGAGATACAAATGGGAAAAGTGGTTGAACGAATTGTCAACGCCGAGCGGGTGGAGGACCTGATCACGGTGTTTGGCTCTTTTGACGAAAATATCAAACGAATTGAGGATGCCCTGAACGTCCGGGTGGTGAACCGGGGGACAGACCTCCGGGTCTCCGGGGACGAGGAAATGGCGGATAAGGCCGTGCGCACGCTGGAAGGGCTGCTGTCCCTGGCCGCCAAGGGCGAAACCATTGACGAGCAGCGGGTGCGTTACCTTATTACGCTGGTCAACGAGGGCAACGACGCCCAGGTGGCGCAGATGGCGAAGGATGTGGTGTGCATCACTGCCAAGGGAAAGCCCATCAAGGCCAAGACCGTAGGCCAGCAGAACTACATGAAGGCCATCATGAAGAATACCATCACCATCGGCGTCGGCCCCGCCGGTACCGGCAAGACCTATCTGGCGGTTGCCGCCGCCGTAGCCGCCTTCCGGGAGCGCACGGTGAACCGCATTATCCTCACCCGCCCGGCGGTGGAGGCGGGGGAACGGCTGGGCTTCCTGCCCGGCGACTTGCAGAATAAGGTAGACCCCTACCTGCGGCCGCTGTATGACGCGCTGTATGATATGCTGGGGGCGGAGACCTTCCAGAAATATCAGGAACGCGGCTCCATTGAGGTTGCGCCGCTGGCGTATATGCGCGGCCGCACGCTGGACGACAGCTTCATCATTCTGGACGAAGCCCAGAACACCACCCGGGAGCAGATGAAAATGTTCCTG
>CABSUD010000286.1:0-2165 GCA_902480795.1 uncultured Collinsella sp.
TCCGAGAGCGTCTCGATAGTCGCCGGCGCACGATAGGTCGTGGCAACACCTTTGACGACCTCCGCGATGCGGGTCTTGAGGTGCTCCATGAGCTCGATGTCGAAGCCGCGCAGCGTTCCCTCGAGCACACAAGTGTCGGGGATGACATTTGCGGCCTGACCGCCGGCGAACTTACCGACAGTCAGTGCGACCTCCTTGGCCGCCGGCACCTCGCGGGAGATGAGCTCCTGAAGCGGTCGATGCAGATCTCGGGGCTCGAGCCATGGCCGCCCTTGCCCTGGAGCGTGATGCGGAAACCGTACACGCCCGAGAGCGCCGGGCTGCCGTAGAGCACCAGGCCAAGCGGCGACTGGCTATTGACATGCATGGCAAAGGCGGCCTGGGGACGCGGGCTCTGCAGCAGACCATCGGCGATGGCGGCGCGGGCACCCTCAAAGGTTTCCTCGCCCGGCTGGAACAGCAACTTAACCGTGGCGTTGGCGTCGACAAGCTCGGACTCGCGGGCCTTGAGCAGGCGCGCCGCACCAAGCAGCGCCGTCGCATGCATATCGTGTCCGCATGCGTGCATGCAGCCGTTGATGGAGGCAAAAGGCTCTCCCGACTCCTCGGCAACAGGCAGGGCATCCATATCGCCACGGAGCATGATGACCGTACCGGCCTGCTTGTCCGTACACGTACCGTTACCCCGAGCAGCAGCTGCCGCTCCGGCACCGATGAGGCCGACGACACAGGAGCCGTCAACAAGCACGGCATAGGGAATATCCATCTCGTCCAGACGCGCCTGGATATACGCGGACGTCTGCGGAAGGTTGTTACCGAGCTCAGGCGTTTGATGGAGATCATGGCGACATGCGGCAAGCTCATTGGCAAACGCCTGAGCTTCTGTGACCAGGCCATTGCCGATAGCGGCCTGCGCCACCGTTGTGGTCTGAGGCGCTGGTTGCGGTTGAAGATCGGACAGAGCTGGTGCCATAGATGCCCTCCAGTAACGTTTTTGCAGCAAGCACTTTGATAGCGTAAAGTGCAAGATACAACTTTAAGGGCGACGCATAAAAAATGCCGCCCCGGGAGGCGGCGCAATAAGTTGTTTACAATCACGCTCGCGGCTTTTTGCGCAAAAAGTCGAAATGCGTCTCGCTCAAGATAATCGAAAGAAAGATGAGCGCGAAGCCGGCGAGCAGGCGCGAGGTGAGCGCCTCCCCCATCAGCAGCACCGAGAACAGCACGCCCGAAGGCGACTCCATCGAAAGGAGCAGTGAGCCCGTCGAGGCCGAGACATGCGCCAAGCCGACGTTTTGGATGAGCAGAGCCGCGCATGTGCAGCCCACCGAGAGAAACGCCATCGCACTGATAAAGCTCGGCGTCCACACGGACAGAGGCGCTTGGGTCTCGAATAGCAGCGACGTTGCCAGGCTCAGCACGCCGTTGCCCACAAACATCCAAAACGTGATGACGTTGATGTCCATTTTGCGACCGTACTTGGCAGTCACCGCCATCTGGATGGCGAAAAAAGCCGCACCCGCCAGCGTAATGACGTCACCAATGTTGAATTCAACGCTATCGAGCGCCACCAAGCCAATGCCCGCCAAGCACAGCAGCGCCGCGCCCAGGTTATAGCGGGTGAGTTTTTCGCCGCTCAGAAAATAGCTCGCGAACGGCACAACGATGCAATACGTGCCCGTCAAAAAAGCATTCTTGCCCGCCGTGGTGTGCGCCAGACCGACTGTCTGCAGGGCGTAGGCGGCCCACATAAGTGCGCCCATGCCAAGTCCGACGATAAGGTTGCGGGCGTTGAGGTGCGCGATGATGCGCTTGTGGAAGATGAAAAACATGACCAGCGCCGCAGGCAGAAAGCGCACGTAGAGCAGTTCGAACACCGGAATGGTGTCGAGCGCGTCCTTCATGGTCGTAAAGGAGTAGCCCCAGACGACTGCCACCGAAAGCAGCAGGACTTTCCAGAACAGCGGCGAGCGAGCGCCGGCGCCGCGGGAGGTGCCGCCCGCGCCCAGGTCCTCGCGAGCAACAGGGCTATCGGGCATCATTTCGATATTGTCAGTGGCATGCTGGGCCATAGGGCATCCTCGCGCTCAATCTGGGCGTGGTGTCCGCACGCGCATGGCTGCGTGCCGCCTCATGGTCAAATAAAAGCAGGGCGCACCGGACCC
>CABSUD010000287.1:0-2151 GCA_902480795.1 uncultured Collinsella sp.
AATGCGCATACCGCAGCCGTCGTTATGAAGTGGTTTGAAACTTTAGCACCAAAAGATGCATATCTACGCAAATCTTTTGCATATTCATGCATTGAAACAGTCCCGACACATTCACTCGAAGGAATTGACAAATAAATGCGGGCCCCATATTGCCCAGTGCGCCTTACGGTGACGTTGCAATGTGGGGCCCGCTACATGCGAGAATTTGAATTGTCGAAGCTTGCCGAGAGACTCGTTTAGAGCTCGACCGGCACCCATTCATCATGGTTGCAGATAAAGGCCTCGGGTTCCTCCACGCTAAAGAAGACGAGCGTGGGATCGCCTGCGCCCTCGTAGTGCTCGCCTAGGCGCTCCAGGTGCTTCCAGCCTGCCTCGCGCATATCGGGAGCGGCCTGGTCATCCAGGCCCGCATGCCCGCGCAAGATGAGCCAGCCATGGCCCGGCCACCAACTCGTGGCCTCAAACCGTTGATTTTGCAGCAACTCTTGCCACACGTCTTTGGTGCGCGCCGTTACAAACCACAGCTTGCCGTCCTGGATCTGCGCAAACGAAAACGGACGCACATGCGGCTGTCCGTCAACGCTCGTCGCCAAATACCATGCCGGCACCGACGTCAGATACTCCAACACCGTATTCAATCCGTTCATGTGTCCTCCTGGCACTCGTCTTTTTGGGTCGGGGCTGTTTTAGCTGCCCTAGGGTTAAAGCTCCAGGCACTCCTCGCTGCCGTCGATATCACAGAAGCGGGCGGCGATATTGCGCACCGAGAAAAACGCAAGGCGGCCGTCGTTGGCACTATCGTGTTGCTCGCCAATGCCCACCATGTGCTTAAAGCCCGCCTGGCGCACCCGGTCACTCACGACCGCGTCGTCCTCGAGCGCGGCCTCGCCGGTCAGCACAATCCAACACTCCCCCGGTTTCCAACCCGAAACCTCAAACTTGGGGTTCGCGCCGAGCTCTGCCCACACATCCTTGTCGCGCGAGGTGCAAAACCACAGCTTGCCATTATCGACCATGGCAAACGAGAACGGCCTCACGCGCGGCTGATGTCCGTCCGTCACGTCGATCGTGGCGAGGTACCACGCCGGAATACGCCTAAGATACGAACAGGCGCGCTCGAGCTGCGCCGTGCGGTCGTTGTCGGTCATAGGGACACCTTTCCTGCGCTCGAATCGCGCCTAAACAAGTTGAAGATTGATGACGATGACGCAGATGAGCAGCAACGCCGTCACTACCGCCGCCAACGCATCGCCGCGGCCAAATGCAAGCGCATGCAGACGTGTGCGGCCCTGCTCGCCATGATAGCAACGGGCATCCATGGCGGCAGACAGCGTTTCGGCATGGCGGAACACGCCCGTGAACAGCGGAATCGCCACACTGCCGAGCATACGCACGCCGCCGAGCGGGCCTCCCGTCACGCGTGCGCCGCGGCTCGCCTGTGCATCGGCCGTCTGCTTCATCTCGGTGGCAAACTGCGGCATAAAGCGCAGCGCGATACCCATAATCATGCCGAGCTCGTGCGCGGGAAGTCCCACACGCGCAAACGGCGCGAGCAGGCGCTCAAAGCCCGCGGTGAGGTCGAGCGTCGGTGTGGTGAGCGTGATAGCGCTCATACCGGCCATCATCAAGGTCAGGCGGCACGCCATAAAGGCGGCGGAATGCAGCGAGCCCTCGCTTATCTGCAAAAAGCCGAGCTGCCACAGAATGCGACCGCTCTGGTCGGAAAACAGGTTGAGCACCGCGACCACCGCGACGATCGCCAGCAGCGGCGCCATCGATGACAGGACGCGACGAGCCGGCACCCGGGACACGGCATAGATCAGGACAACGAAGATTGCGACCGGGACCAGTCCGCGAAAGCTGCCGACCGTGAGCGTCGTGATCAGAAACACAAAGCCCAAGAGCAACTTGGTTCGCGGGTCCAGGCGGTGGATTGCGCTATCGCCGGGATAGTAGCTGCCAAACGAAAACGCCTCCATTAACAGCCCTCCTCTCGCGTGACCGTCTTGGATTTAGCCTTGTCCGCGACGTTAGAAGGACCGTCCGAGCGACCGATTAGCAGGTCCACCAACTCGTCTGCCAGCGACTCAACCGTATAGAGGCCGTCAAAGCGCAGCGGCACGCCCGCCTTCGCAAGCGCCAGCGCCATGC
>CABSUD010000288.1:0-2143 GCA_902480795.1 uncultured Collinsella sp.
GAAATCGAGACCTATGGTCGTCGCTTCACGGTGCACGAGTATCACGAGATGCTCAAGACCGTTGAGAGTTCAAAACCTGATTACGCGCCTTGGCAACAGGGCCTTGCGGCGGCCTGCGCCTGTGGCGCCTTCGTTTTTTTGCTCGGCGGCGGCCCTATCGAGATGGCCTGCGCGTTCGTGGGCGCGGGTGTCGGCAACTTTGCCCGCTCCCATATTCTCAAGCAAGGCCTTGGTCAGTTCAGCGCGCTGACGACCGGCGTTGCGCTCGCTTGCGTTTCGTATCTGCTGGCATTGCTCGGCCTTGGCCAGGTCATACCGGGGGCAATGTCGCACCAAGAAGGCTATATCGGCGCCATGCTCTTTGTGATTCCCGGCTTTCCACTCATTACGGCAGGCCTCGACATCGCTAAGCTCGACATGCGAAGCGGTATCGAGCGCCTTTCATATGCCGTCTCGATTATTGTGATGGCGACGCTCGTAGGTTGGATGGTTGCCGAGTGTGTGGGCCTGGCGCCGGACGACTTTGCCCCACTGGGCCTTTCGCCGCTTGCCCTTACGCTCCTGCGCGTGGTGATGAGCTTCGTTGGCGTATTCGGCTTCTCGGTGATGTTCAACAGCCCGGTAAAGATGGCCGCGGCAGCTGGGTTGATCGGCGCCGTTTCCAATACCCTGCGTCTGACCCTTGTCGATGCGCCGACGATGATTCCCTTCCTGGGCCTGAGCGCGGGTATGCCTCCCGAGGCAGCAGCGTTTATCGGCGCGCTGGTATCGGGTCTGCTGGCAAGCTTGGCCGAAGTCAAGCTCACCTACCCGCGTATCGCTCTCACGGTGCCTTCGATTGTCATTATGGTGCCCGGTCTGTATCTCTATCGCTCTATGTATTACATGTGCACCTTCGACACGGTCAACATGCTCGGCTGGTTTGTACGCGCAGTGCTCATCGTAGCGTTTCTGCCCGTTGGCTTGGGCGTGGCGAGAACCCTCACCGACCCTCGCTGGCGCCACACCAGCTAATTGGTGCAAGGGGGACAGGTTACTTTGCACCAAATGAGTTGCGGTGAAATAGGGACTGAATTGCTGCTTAAAGGGTCAAAACAGTCCGTATTCCACCGCAACTTATGGGGTCGGGGGATTATCGGTGCCCTGCATCTTCATAAACTCAACGCTTACGAAGCGCATGCGTTTCGTGCTAGGCTGGTTCCACCACATAAGTAGTCGCAGACGCGCGTACCACGGGCGGGCGAGATGAAGTTCCAACAGCTCCATCTTGCCCGCCCGTTTTTGTTGCGTGGCGCCGCGGTACAACACAGAGAGGAATCTGCCCTTTATGCCTATCAACAAACGAGAGAGCCTGCTGTTCACCTTTATCATGTGCTTTTGCATGGTGCTCTGGATGAGCATCTACAACGTTGCCCTGCAGCACGGGGCCATCAACGGCGAGGTCGTTGCCGCTGCGTGGCTCGGCTTCCCCGTTGCCTATATCTTTGCCGTGTGCTGCGACCGGTTCGTCGCCAGCCCGCTTGCCAAGGGTTTCGCCTTTAAGTACTTGGTCACTCCGGGCAAGAGCTCGCCGCGCGCCATGGCGCTCGCCGTGGGCTCCTGCATGGTCGTCCCCATGGTTATCATCATGTCGCTGTACGGTGCCTGCGAGGGTCTGACGCACATGCCCGGCGGCATCCTTGCGAACCTGTATTCCGTGCCCGCGATCTGGATGATCAACATCCCGCATAATTTTGTGATGGCGCTGCCGTGGAACCTTTTGGTAGCCGGTCCGATTTCCCGCTTCGCCTTCCGTCGCGCCTTCCCTGTGGGGACGGTTTTCGAGGAGGAGCATGCCGAGCTCTTGGAGCAGGCTATGGCTCCTGAGTGCGAGTAGCTCGCTTAGGGATCTGCTGAGCGCGGGCGACTTGCTTGGTTGGAGCCCTAAGCGTGGATAGCTCGCTCGGCGACATCGCGGGCGCGAGCGGTGCGCATGACCGGAGGGCCCGTGCTGCTCCGTTGCCCGACGTGCTAGCGCGCAGAACAATCTGTTGGTGCATTCGGCGGCTGCTGAAGCGTTTCGGCAGCCGCTATTTATACGGAGTTTAAATACAACAGTATGTTGTATTACGTAGAGTGGTATATCTCTAGCAGGAAAAATGCG
>CABSUD010000289.1:0-2128 GCA_902480795.1 uncultured Collinsella sp.
CACCCATTACCGCGTCGATAGAATGCAGAACCTCGAGGTGTCGAGTGAAACGGCCACACGCAACGATGAGATATCATCATTTGACGTGGCCAAGCATCAGCAGCGTGTATTCGGCATGTTCCATGGCGAATCGGTCGGCGTCACGCTGCTTGTGCGCGGGTCTGTGATGAGTGCGATTGTCGACCGTTTCGGTAAAGATGTCGAAGTGTTGCCTGCGGAAGACGGTTGGGCGCGCGTGTGCGTGACGGTTATGGCCGCGCCCACGTTTTACGGGTGGCTTGCGACGTTCGGGTCGAGTGTGCAAATCGAAGAGCCGCAGTCGTTGCGCCAGGCATATGCGGGATACCTATCGGCAATCCTGGAGAATTACCAGTAAGGGTCCACGCCGAAAGCGTGGTTGAGTTGTAGTGTGAGGGGTTTTCGTGGCCGAATGCTGTAGGTGTCACCGTCGACTCGGCGTGCTGTCTAAAATCGACGAGATCATTTGGGCGGAATTCGATGAATAACCGCTCATGGGCGTTTTCTTGTCTTTCGCCCTTGGCCAGTGTCGTTTCGTCGCCTTATTGCTGCATCCCGCCCTTCAGTTTCGTGCGTCCTTTGAATTTGTTTGGAGCTATGGCATTCGCGCGTTGGGGGCGCATATAATATTCCGTTAACGTTCCGGAAAACACACAAACCGAAGGAGACATCAGATGGCGTTCTACTACGAGGAACCCTCGCGTACGTTCAATGAGTATTTGCTGGTCCCGGGCCACACCCCGGCGTCCTGCATCCCTGCGAAGGTTGACTTGAAAACGCCGCTGGTGCGTTACCGCAAGGGTCAGGTGTCGGCAATTATGGCCGCTGTTTCTGACGACCACATGGCTGTTGCCCTCGCCACTGAAGGTGGCATTTCGTTTATTTACGGCAACCAGACCATCGAGAGCGAAGCGGCCATGGTCGCTCGCGTGAAGGCGTACAAGGCCGGCTTCGTCGTTTCCGACACCAACCTTTCGCCCGACACCACGCTCGAGGAAGTCGTCGCCCTGAAGGAGCAAACCGGCCATTCCACCATGCCCGTCACCGATAACGGCCAGGCTGGCGGCAAGCTGCTCGGCATCGTTACCGAGCGCGACTATCGCCTTTCGCGCATGTCGCTCGACACCAAGGTTTCCGAGTTCATGACTCCCCGCGAGAATCTCGTGGTTGCTACCGAAGGCACCTCGCTCAAGGAAGCCAACGACATCATCTGGGATCACAAGCTCAACAGCCTGCCTATCGTCGACGCGAACGATAACCTGTGCTATCTCGTGTTCCGTCAAGACTACGACACTCATAAGGAAAACCCGCTCGAGCTGCTCGACAACGAGAAGCGCTACCTGGTTGGCGCGGGCATCAACTCCCGCGACTACGCCGAGCGTGTTCCCGCTCTGGTCGAGGCTGGCGCCGACGTTTTGTGCATCGACTCTTCCGAGGGCTATTCTGACTGGCAGAAGATGACCATCGAATGGGTGCGCGAGCACTACGGCAACGATGTGAAAATCGGTGCCGGCAACGTTGTCGACCGCGAAGGCTTCCGCTTCCTCGCCGAGGCTGGCGCCGACTTCATCAAGGTCGGTATCGGCGGCGGTTCCATCTGCATCACCCGCGAGACCAAGGGCATCGGCCGTGGCCAGGCCACCGCGTTGATCGATGTCTGCCGCGCCCGCGACGAGTACTACGAGGAGACCGGTGTCTACGTGCCCGTCTGCTCCGACGGCGGTATCGTCTACGACTACCACATGACGCTCGCCCTTGCCATGGGTGCAGACTTTATGATGCTGGGTCGCTACTTCGCCCGCTTCGACGAGAGCCCGACCGAGCGCGTCAACGTGAACGGTCAGTACATGAAGGAGTACTGGGGCGAGGGTTCCGCGCGTGCCCGCAACTGGCAGCGCTACGACCTGGGCGGCGCCGCGAAGCTCAGCTTCGTCGAGGGCGTCGACTCCTACGTTCCCTACGCCGGTTCCCTCAAGGACGGCGTGGGCGGCACGCTCTACAAGGTCAAGTCCACGATGTGCAACTGCGGTGCCCTCTCGATCCCCGAGCTCCAGGAAAAGGCACGCCTGACCCTGGTAAGCTCCACCTCCATCGTCGAAGGCGGTGCCCA
>CABSUD010000290.1:0-2117 GCA_902480795.1 uncultured Collinsella sp.
GCTGGGTTTTATCGACCGTAAAAGATATGTCAAGCCCGGCGAAGGCCAGATGATAGACGCGGTTTGGCTCGTGCTTGCTGCCCGCGCGGCGCGGATCTTGGCGAAGAACCTCGACCAGACCGGGGAGCTTTGCGGGCGGGACCACGTCTTGAAGAGTTTGCGGGAACTCAACATCGAGCTCTTGCCACGGAGCATCCTCAATCCAGCCGCCGGTCGCATCCGGGTGGCAGTCCGCAAACGGGATGTAGGGCTTAATGTCGTAGATGGGCGTACCGTCGCGCAGGTCGGCCCCCAGCACATGAATGATGGGGCCATCGTCGGTGAGCTCGACACGATCGAGCTTGACGCAGGTAAGCCCAATGGGATTAGGGCGAAACGGACTGCGCGTGGCAAACACGCCCACGCGCTCGGCTCCACCCAGACGCGGCGGACGCACGGTCTTCGACCATTTTGCGTTGGTTCCGGACCTGTCCCGCGTCTTGGTATCGGCAGCTATGTCGTTTGCCGTGCCGCCGGGCGTTCCGTTTTCAAAGCGCCATAGCAGCCACAGGTGAGAGAAGGAGTCCAGACCCTCAACCGCTGCATTGGAGGCAAATTCCGGCTCAAAGACGATGCGCCCCTGCAGATGGGGCGCCAAAAAGCTGTTGCGCGGAATGCCGAACTTCTGCGGCAGGTCGGTATGTATGTGTGCGATAGGTTCCATGCCGGTCATTGTACGGCATGGAGGCGTGGGACGTTGCGCGCAATTCTTCGCCGCGGTCCGCAGTCGTGCAACCAACGGTTGCTTGGAAGGGCGCCTGCCGCCGCGTATGCTTAAGCCATCAACCAGCAGAAAGGAGCCGCTATGGCCTTTGCAGAAAAGCTCATTGCCATCCGTCGCGCCCATCACCTTACCCAAGAGCAGCTCGCCGCCAAGCTCTTCGTCACACGCCAAGCCGTCAGCCGTTGGGAGCGCGACGAGGTCACCCCGGGCATCGACATGATGAAGCTCATTGCCGCCGTAACCGGCGAGCCCCTGTCCCACCTGCTCGAAATGCCCGAGCACTATTGCCAGAGCTGCGGCATGATACTCACGCCCGACGACTGCGGCACCGATCCCACGGGCGCCACGACCGACCATTACTGCAAGTGGTGCTACGACCACGGCAAGTACACCTACGACACCACCATGGAGGCAATGATCGAGGATTGTGCCCCACGCCTGGCACAAAACACCGGTATGTCGCTCGACGAAGCCGTCTCGCTCATGGGCGCCGTGCTGCCGCAACTGAAGCGTTGGCGCACCGTGCAGGAAAACGAGGAGTGCTACGGTGCCGAAGCCCGGGCGCACTATGGCGATGAGGCTATCGATGCGGCAAACGAAACGTTACTGGACATGGATCCCGAGACATGGAATGACATGAAAGAACTTGAACGCGCAATTCTGGGTCAGCTCTCGATTGCCATGGGCGACGGCGATGCGGATGGAAGCGAGGCTCGCAAGCTCGTCGCGATGCATCGTCGTTGGATTGGTCTCAACTGGGGACGCGAACCCCAGAACGAAGCGTACCTGGGCCTCGCCAATGGCTATCTTGCCGACCAGCGCTTTGTTGACTACTACGACAAGCCCTGCGGCACCGGAGCCACGGCGTTTCTGGTCCAGGCCATCGAGTCGTCGTTGACGCGCGCATAGACCGCGGCGGCTTTGGGTATTTCAATCAAAACCGCAACCGATTGGAGACCTATGGCTACTAATCATGAGCTCGCACTATTCGTTATGACCGGCTACCCGTATTGCATAAAGGTCAAGCGCTTTTTGGCCGATAACGGCGTGACCATTCCGGAGCGTAACATCTCGACCGATTCCGATGCCGAACAGACACTCATCACCATCGGCGGAAAACGCCAGGTTCCCTGCCTATTCATCGACGGAAAGCCACTCTACGAGTCGAGTGACATCATCGCGTGGGTACAGAAGAACCTGCTCTAGTACGCGCATCCCGTCCGTCCAAGGCCCCACCCCATACGGCCTAAACATGTACACCAACATCCAAAGTCGACATTTTTCGACATCTTTGGATGCTGGTGTACAGTTTTTTGCAGAGGAAGTCATGGACGCTCTTAACCGGCTAATTGTT
>CABSUD010000291.1:0-2109 GCA_902480795.1 uncultured Collinsella sp.
TGCGTTTGACGATTCGAGCGTTGATGCGCAGGATGAGCCGGAAATCGAGGCGCAGCCCGATGATCAGGATACAGGCGACGTTGAGCCTGCCGAGGATGAGGCAGATCACGAAGACACCGAAAGCGAGGCCGACGACCAGCCCGGATCCGACACGAGCGAGGAAACCATCTTGCTCGACAACTTGCCGGCCGAAGATTCGCTGACCCGCGAGCTCCCTGGCTTAGGCTCTGCGCCTGCCGTGGACGAGACCATCGCCATGGGCGATATTCCCCTACCGTCCGTTCCTTCGGCACGCGAAGCCGAGGTTCGTCACCGTAAGATGTCGCCCAAGCGCCGCAACCTGATGGTGGCAGGCGTCGTAGCCGTCGCGCTTGTCGCCGGCGGCGCAGGCTATACCGCTTGGAATGGATACCGGCAAGAGCAGGCCGCCGTGGTTGCCGCAAACGCCCATACCATGATGTCGGTGCAAATTGGCGTACATGCCGCGGGGCTCGACTGCTCAACTGGCTCCAAGATTCCCGTGCAGGTGAGCGGTCAGGATTCCGACGGTTCTTCCGTGAGCGAAACGCTCTACGTTGACGAGCATGGTCGCGGCATTAAGCTGCTGCCCGGCGATTACACGTTCTCCATCGCCGCCTCCCCCATCGCGGCCGACGGCACCATCTACACCGTCCCGACCACCAAGGCCCAGGTTACGGTCAAGAATGACGGGCAGGATCTGCGCGCTCAAGCCACCTTTAAGCTTAAGGTGCCCTCAGCCGACACGGTGACCGACGACCAGATCGATGCCGCCGCCAAGTATGCCGAGGAAGGCGGCGCGAGCTCCGCCGCGGCTGTCAAAGTGCTCCAGCAGGCAGCAACCGCGCGGCGCGACGCCGCCGTCAATGCCGTGAGCGCGCAAAAGGCACAGGCATCCCGTGATGCTGACGCTCGCCACAAGGCAACCGACCTCTACCAGCTCGATATTCCCGTCGAGTGGTACGGCAAGGTCGCAACTTGGCAAAACGGAAGCACGCTATGCATCTATCTGGGCGACGACGCCAATACGCCGCTCGTGACGCTCGTCGCGGTGCGCGAGGGCGAGAGCTTTACGCCCGATGAAGGCGATACGGTTTTGGGTGCGGCCAATCTAGGCAACGGTTATACCGTCTACGCCAGCGGCCCCGTCTATCCGTACGTGGTGCCCCAGACCATCAACGGGCGGACGCAGAATCCCGTGTCGACCTACCCCATGGATACGGCCATTGAGCTTGTCGAGCTGACGACCGGCAACCGCTATACGTATAGCCAGATCAAGAACGACCTGGTGGGTAAAGACGGCAAGGCCGATGGTGCCACTAAGCTCGAAACCGACTACCTCGCGCAGATCCTGCTGCCGAGTATCAAAGCCCAGGACTAGCCTGGCGCAGCAAGGTGCTCCCCAACCGTGATGAAGGAGCCAGGAGGTCCTGACCCCACAGGCCCATAGATGATTAGGCAAGGAGCCACTTCCATGCGGGCATAACGTGTACCACACCGTGCTCGCATGGAATATCGGTCTGTTCATCCATGGTAACGATTGCCGACTCGCCAAGATCGAACTGGGCCATCGAGGCATCAAGCGCGGCAATTTCGCGCTCGCGCGTTTTCTCACTTGCCATATCCACACTCACCTGAATCAGGCTATAAGCCCGCATGAGAAGCGCATCCCCAGCCACAAAGTCCACCTCATGGCTTTTGCTCTTCTCTTTGATTAGCAGGCGGCAGACCGAGCCGGTCCTCACCGCGGGAGTCCTTCTTCTTAGCGCATTGAACACTGCGGTCTCGAGCCTCTGGCCCTGGTCCAATGCCGATGCGGGAGAGAATGCTCCAAACATCGCAGGGTCGACAGCGTAGACCTTAGACGCAGACCGCATGTTATTTGCCAGTGAACGCGTGAACTCCGGCACAGAAAATAACAGGTAGGCGTCCTCATAATACTCAAGTAAGTCGCTGAGCGAATTACGACTGACGGGTATCTGTCTGCTCTTGAACTCGTTGTACACTTTGTTCACTGACAGCTCTCGTCCCGAAGATGCCATACACCGCGTCAAGAACAGCGATGCCAGGCGAGGGTTCTTGACGTCGTAA
>CABSUD010000292.1:0-2108 GCA_902480795.1 uncultured Collinsella sp.
CGATCCGACTATGAGCATCGACCGCGACGAGGAGACTGGTCAGACCATTATCTCCGCCGTTGGTGAGGCGCAGGTTTCGGTGCTGCTCAACCGTTTGGAGGATCGCACCAAGGTCGTGGCAAAAAGCGTGCCGATCCGCATTCCGTATCGCGAGACCATCCGCCGCACGGCGAGCGCCCAGGGTCGCCACAAGAAGCAGACCGGTGGCGCCGGTCAGTACGGCGACTGCTGGCTGCGCGTGGAGCCGCTTATTGGGCCCGACGGCACGAGCGACGGCTACGAGTTTGTGGATGAGGTCGTGGGCGGCCGCATTCCGCGCTCGCTGATCCCTGCCGTGGACAAGGGCGTCCAGGAGACCATGAAGGACGGTATTATTGCCGGCTATCCGCTCACGGGCATTCGCGTGGCTGTGTACGACGGCTCGTATCACAGCGTCGACTCCAACGAGATGGCGTTCCGCGCGGCGGCTCGCATCGGCCTGCGCAAGGCATGCGCCGATGCCGACCCGGTGGTGCTGGAGCCCATCGAGGAAATCACGGTGACTATCCCCGAGAGCTACGCCGGCGCCGTGATGGGCGACATCTCGGCCTCGCGCGGTCGCGTGACGGGTATGGAGACCGATGAGCGCGGCGATACCGTGGTCATTGCCCAGGCACCTCTCGCCGAGTTGACGGATTACTCGACGCGCCTGCGCTCTATCACGCGCGGCACGGGTGACTTTACCATGAAGCCCGCAGGCTATGAGCAGGTGCCTTATGACGTTCAGGCCAAGCTGGTCGAGCGCTATGAGGAGGGTCGCGCTAAGTAGCGCGTGACTTTGCCTGCAACATATATGCCGATGTAAGGGCCGCTCTGGGCAATCCAGGGCGGCCCTTTTTGATCCCCAGCGGGGTTGCAAATCGGTTCTTGTCGTGGCTCGGGGCTAGTCCCTCGAGGCCTGATTGCGGCCGGTGGCGTAGTCGATCTGCACGTGCGGCTGCAGGTTGTAGCAGTACACGTGGAAGCAGAGGGTCTTGCCGTGGTCCTCGATCGATTGTGCTTCCAGACGAACGCCACGACAGACGAGTTCCTCTTCGTTGTACATGGGCGTGACGCGGTAGAGCACATGGTTGCCCGTGTCGCGGATGTAGTCGAGGATCTGCTCTTCAAACGGTAGCATGCCCGTCTCGTTGAGATAACGCGTGCCGGTGAGGAGATTTTTGCGGTTGGCGTTTTCGCCGCAGAGCGACCAGGCGATAAGGTGGCAGCGGTTGTAGAGGCTCTGGCCCGGAATAAAGTCGTAGCGCTGCTGGTGCCAACCGGCAGGATGGATACGCGAGATATCGCCGCGCTTTCCCTGTCCGAGCGACTCGGGGCCTACGCAGGCGAGCGCCTTGCGAGTGCGGCCCAAGCTGTCGAGCTTGGAGAATTTCTTAAAGCAGCCCTCTTCTGTAGCGCGCTCGTATTCATCGAGCGTGAATGATGGTGTGCCGAGCGGGTGCGTGCTGTCGGTGCGAAGGGCAACGTAGGGGTTGCCGGCGTAGTCGGGAATGCTGCTGAGATAAACACCGCGGGCGCGGTTGAGGTCGGGATTTTCGACCTCGTCGATGGGGGTGGCGGCACTGTCCGCGGAAACGTCGTCATCGGTGTCGGTCGCGGCGGAATCGGAGCCATCGCCAGGGTCCTGGCCGTTTTGAGGGTCCGGGGAGCTCGCCGTTCCCGATTCGAGCCGAGCGACCAGGCCCGCCTCGTCGTCGGTGCGGCTGGGACTCTCGTTTTGTTTTTCGGCCAGAGCCGCCGCCTGCTCATCGCTTTGCGGCGACAGCAGCTTGGGCGCTCCGTCGAGCGATCCCGTAAACAGCGCAAACCCCAGCACCACGGCGGTGCCGATGGAAAGTACTTGCTTGTAGGTGGACTTGCGCGACATTGAGGCTCCTGGATGGACGGTTGGGAATCTACCAGTCTAGCAGGAGCCGGCAGGGGCCGTTCTGTCGAACAAATACTCAAGATTTGGGATAGACGTTACTGATTCATTTGCCTCATATGGAGCTGCGGCGGTTGTGTACATGGAATCAGTCGGCGTTTCTCCAGATAAAACCTGCCAAAATAAGCCTGTCCCTTTTTGGTAG
>CABSUD010000293.1:0-2081 GCA_902480795.1 uncultured Collinsella sp.
ACTGCGCAGGCGCCGAGCATGGCTATTTTGAAGCCCGTTTTGCTAGGCCTACTTAGAGGCCAACGGCGGAGAGAATGAGTCCCCAGCCGGCGCCGATGACGTACATCATGACCAGGATCACGGCGTTTTCGCGAGCGCTGCGGTTGGTGCGGAACAGAACCAGATAGCCCACGCCGGCGGAAATGAGCGTGCCGGCGAGCATCGGCGCCAGCTGTAGCGCGCCCTCCAGGTACAGCTGCGTAATGACCACGCTCGCCGAGCAGTTGGGGATCAGGCCGACGAGTGCCGAGCCCAGGACAGCGAGTGTCTCGTTGCCGCGCAGGAACTGCTCGATCGCGGACTCGCCGAACGTCTCGAGCACGGCGACCAGAATCAGCGTCACCAGAAAAATGAATACCGAGACCTGCACGGTGTGCGAGATCGCGCTGCGGATGATCGACAGGACAGGCGTCCCTTCGTGGGAGTGGGAGTGACCGTGACCATCATGGTGTTCATGCTCGTCCGCGTGACCATGGTCGTGGCTGTGGTCGTGCCCGTGCTCGTCCTCGTCTTCATCACAACCGCAATGGTCGCGCTCGCACAGCTCGTGGATGTGGTCGGCGCTCACGCCCGCCTCGGCCACCTCGTCGATGATGTCACCGCCGCTGTGGTCGTCGTGCGCGCAGTTCACGTGGGCCGGGTTGGCCGCGGTCCCCAGCACGGTACGGCGAATCGCCGTATGCGCGCGAACGTTACGACGCAGGCCGCGAATGGCAGCGTCCACGATAAAACCCGTGACCAGTGCGATCAGCGCTTTCGAAGCCAAAAGCATCGCCATAGTCTGCACGGGAACCTGCTCGGCAAGTAGCAGCGGCAGCATCTCGTCGGAGGTCGAAAGGAACACCGCCACCAACGTGCCCAAGGTCACGACACGGCCGGCGTACAGCGTTGCTGCCATGGCCGAAAATCCGCACTGCGGCACAATGCCCAGCAGCGAGCCAACCACGGGACCCGCAGCGCCGGCGCGCTTGATAGCGCCGTTGACGCGGTCGCCCGCGACGTGCTCCAAGGTCTCGAGGGCCAGATACGTCACCAACAAAAACGGCACCAGCGACAGCGTGTCCTTGCCGGCGTCGAGCAGAATATCAATCAGTAAATCCATGACGGATGGAGCCTTTCGTGTCTTTCGGCAGCATTGTAAAAGTCCTAGCGGTCAACTAGGGTATTGTAGTTGTCCCGGGCGCGGTGCCAATAGTTGCCCATGGTAAACTATCATCTCGCCATAACTCAGTAACCTCGAGTCGCACAACGCGGCCCGTCCAAGGAGTAGCATATGAACGTATCGCAAGCACTCGAATACGAGCGCCAGCCGTTTATCCCCATGTTTATCTACGGCGACCACGGCGCCATGGAGTCCGAGCGCCAGAAGGGCGAGGAGGCCCTCAAGGTGCTCGAGACCGAGTACTTTACCGCCGAGGGCGACCCCGGCTTCGACTTTGCCACCGTGCGCGACCTGGCCGACCGCAACCGCGACCTGTGCGACCAGATTGGCGAGGCGCGCCTGCGCAACGTGACGCCCGCGACGCTCTCGCGCGGCCTGTCCGACGCCGACACCTGCGCCGCCATCGGCAAGATGCAAAAGCGCACCGCCGCGTCCGTTATGCGCGAAATCCGCGGCGACCGCGAAGCGCTCGGCGTGGCGTACGCCCGCAAGCCCATCCAGGGCACCGTGCTCGGTATCGACATCGAGACCACCGGCCGTGCACCCGAGCGCGGCTATATCATCAACGTCGGCTGGGAGATCATGGACCTCACCAGCGACGCCGTTCCGCACGACGCCGAGGCGCACTACTGCGGCCTGCCCGACATCTACCGCGGCGAGGATGTGCCGTTGTCGAATATCCACCACATTACCTGGGACGACATCGACGGCAAAAAGCCATTCCGCGAGAACAAGGAACTGCAGAAGCAGCTGCTCAAGCTTATGAAGAAGTACCCGTACATGGCACACAACGCCGCCTTTGAGGACAGCTGGTTCAAGATCCACCTGGACGGCTACGCCGAGGCACGCCGCGCGGGTAAGATTATCGTCATCGACTCGC
>CABSUD010000294.1:0-2027 GCA_902480795.1 uncultured Collinsella sp.
TTCCTCCATGTGAAAATTTAATCTCAATCGACAATGATTAAGATATTAAGAGTATTCTAATGGAAAATGAGTAGGGGTGCACTTTAGGGTGTGATTTTCTAGTGAAAATAGCAAAGGTTCTCTCTCGTGGAAGTTACAAACGAGGGCTTCGCTATGTGTCTGTGTTTCAGGAGTCATGCAGTTGTTACTGAATCATGAGTGGATTGAGGATAAGTATGCTAGTGCTGCATGTTAGGCGCTGAACAAAAACCTTCGAGTGCGGCGTCTTCCGTCAACAACACAACTCGTTCAGAAATACACCCAATATGGTCAAACAGTAAGACAGCGCTATGATGCGAACAATCTTCTTCCAAGACAGTTTGTCATGAAGGAAAGCCGTAACCAAAAGGGTTGTCATTGGGGTTATAAGCAGGACGAGGAAGAAATAGAGAAATGTGGACTAGGCTCAATCTGCCGAGAATATAAGTCTGACCGAACCAGTTGTATAAGCCCACGATGGCTGTCGGTGTCGCGGCGTGGGTAAACGCGGACAGGCGCCGGGTTACGTCGGATGATTGGGAGTCTGTCGCTCGGCCTGCGTGCCTGTTTTGTGCGCTGTCGCCGGCCAGGCTAGGGCCGCGCGACGCGAACGGGGAGGCCCGCGCCGTTTATCGGCACGGAACCTCCCCGCTCGCGTCATCTAGGCAGTCAGCCCGAAATCAGCCCGTGTTCTGCAGGCCTGCGGCGACGCCCGAAACGGTGCACAGGATCAGGTAGGTGTAGTTCTCCTTCTGGCCGTGCGTGAGCTCTTCCTTGTCCACGCGCTTGCGCAGCGAGCCGAGGGCGAGCACCTGGGTGACGGACAGCGCGTCCACGTACGGGGAGCGGATGCGGATGGCCTGGCCGAGCACGTGGCGGTGCTGCAGCGGCCACTTGTCGCCCACGATGGCCAGAACCCACTTGCGGGTGAGCTCCATCTCGTTGAGCACCTTCTCATTGAGGTCCTCGCGGTCGCCGAGGGCGAGGTACATCCTGGCGATGCGCTCGTCCGTCTTGGCGATGGACATCTCGATGTTGTCGATGAAGGTGGAGAACAGCGGCCATTCCTCGTAAGCCTGACGCATGGTCTCCAGATCGTCGAACTTCTCGCATGCGGTGCCGAGACCGTACCAGGCGGCCAGGTTGATGCGGGCCTGAGCCCAGGAGAAGATCCACGGAATCGTGCGCAGGTCGTCGAGCGACTTGGCGCCGAGGCCACGCTTGGCCGGGCGGGAGCCGATCGGCAGCAGGCCGATTTCGGTCAGCGGCGTAACGATCGAGAACCACGGGGCAAAGCCGTCGGTGTTCAACAGGTCGAGGAAGCGGTTGTGCGCGGCCTCGTCGAGCTGAGCAGCCATGTCGGCATACTTCTCGGTCATCTCGGTGTTGCGCTTCTCCACACTCGGCGCGGACTGCAGCAAGGTCGCCGCAGCCACGGATTCGACGTGGCGGATGGCCAGCACCGGGTTGCCGTAACGGGCGAAGATGACCTCGCCCTGCTCGGTGAGCTTGAAGCGGCACTTGACGGAACCGACCGGCTGGGCGAGCACCGCGCGGTTGGCGGGGCCGCCACCACGACCGACGGCACCGCCGCGGCCATGGAACAGGGTCAGGTCGATGTCGTGCGACTCAGCCCATTTGGCGATGCGCTCCTGAGCGGAGTGCAGGGCCAGCGTGGCGGAGGTCGGGCCGGCGTCCTTCGAGGAGTCGGAGTAACCGAGCATGACCTCGAGCTTGTTGCCGGTGGCCTTCAGACGAGCCTGAACCTCGGGGATCTTGATCATTTCCTCGAGCACGTCCACCGAGTTCTGCAGATCCTCAAGCTGCTCGAACAGCGGGATCACGTCGATGGTGGGCACGTCCTCCGGGTGGGAGAAGGCCAAGCGGTTGAGCTCGTAGACATCCTTGATGTTCTGGGCGCTCTTGGTGAAGGAGATGATGTAGCGGCGGGCGGCCTTGATGCCGTTGCGCTTCTGGATGGCACCGAGGGCGCGGAAGGTGTCGAGCAC
>CABSUD010000295.1:0-2026 GCA_902480795.1 uncultured Collinsella sp.
AAAACACCTGGACGTGCGACCGTCGGCGGTTGCACGTCGCCGCGGACAGGGGCAAATCATGGATAGCGATGCCAAGCTGAACATCTTGACCGATGCCCTAGCTGCTGCCGGGGCCTCGGCATTGGCAATCGATGCGCGTGGGGACGTCGCGATCTCTACCATGAATGGCGCGGCGCTTGAGCGGGATGTGGCGGCTTTTGTCGCTGAGCGCCTCGACCGTATAGGAGACGGCGCGCGTCTGGTTATGGGGCGTGAGGGTACGCGCCTGAGCCTGACCGTTCGCCCCACCGACAAAGAGGGCGGGGGGCTTTGGGTTGTCGTGGTCCGCGAGGTGCGCGGTGCCGCGGCGCATGCGGGCATCGAGTGGCTCAACGCCGACGAAGTTGAGGCCCGCTACGAATCGAGTGCGTACGGCATCGTTGAGGGTGCCGCTGCGGTGGCTGCGCCGGTTGCCGAGAGCTACGCGCGCGGTGTGCCCCTTATGCTCGAGGGTGAGCTGGGAGCGGGTCAGGTCGAGATCGCCAAGCGCCTCTATCTGGACGGTCCTTTTGCCGATCAGCCCTTTGTTTCCGTTGCGCTCGATGAACTCACCGAGCGCGGTTGGCGCCATGTGCTCAAAAGCGCCGAATCGCCGTTGTTCCAAACGGGGCTGACACTTTGCATTGAGGGCTGGAACGCGGTTGGTCCCCAGCGCCTTCGCGAGCTCGTTTCCACGATGGCCGACACCGCGTTGGCGACGCGCTGCCATGTGGTGCTGACGGCGAATGACATGCCGGGCGGCGGCGAAAGTGATCAAGCCGCCTTTGTGACCGAGCGCTTCGCCTGTGCGGTGAGCGTGGCGCCGGCAATCGCCGAGCAGGGAGCCGCGTCGACGAAGGCTGCGCGCTACTTGGAATATCTCGCTGATGCATTTGGGACGGCAGCGCCCACGCTGTCTGCCGCGGCGACGAAGACGCTCGATGCTTACCGCTGGCCGCGCAATTATCTGCAGCTCCGCGAGGTCTCGGAACGACTGTATATATTGGTGGGGGCGGGCACGGTGGACCGCGCTGTGGCGGAGGAAGTGCTCGCCCAAGAGGACGTGATTAAGACCGCAACCTTTGGCGCCCCGACGCTCGAAAGTGACCTGTATATCCTGCGACCGCTGGCCGATACCGAGCGAGATATCGCGCATCTGGTTGTAGACCATCTCCACGGCAACCGAACCCGTGCGGCGGAGGTGCTGGGCATAAGCCGTACAACGCTGTGGCGCTTGCTGAAGGACGATGACCGTTGAGCGAGGCGCCCGTGACCGCGCGCGACGCGTGTGCTACAGTCCAAAGCGTTATTGTTTCGATTTGGTTACGGCGTGCGAGGGCATATGGCTGAGACTTCAAAACCGAGCCGCAGAAGGCGGAGCGCCGCGCCGGTTAACCGACGCACGACATCGGTGACGTGGGGCAAACACGCCTCGGGGTTTGATGGCTCGTTCAAGCGCACTAAATACGGCTATCCTTCGGCAAGCGCCCGCTTGGCAATGCAGGCAGAGTCCTCGCTGTGGGGCCGCAAACGCGTGGTGGGCTCAAAGCTCAAGCACGACGGAACGCTCGGCTACATCAGCCGCGGGGCGGCTCGTCGCAGCGGGCTCAATCCCGCTGGTTGGCATCGTTATGTGCCGATCGTGGCCGTCGTTGCAGTGATCGTCATCGCGCTCGCGGCGCTCGGATATGCCGGCGGTGGCGCCAACTTGGACGCGGTGTTTAAATCGCCCGAGCTCGCGCATGCAGGCACAGAAGTTGTCGAGGGCGCTCAGACCCAGACGGGCGTCGCGCCCCAGCGCGGTATCGTCGCGGCGGCCTCCACCATCGCCGATGCTCAAAAGGACGAAGACAAGCAAGGCGACGACGCCGAAACGGCCCAGACAAGCGAAGCGACGACAACTCAAATATCAACATAGCTTGCCGGCAGAAGGGGACGTTCCTTTTAATATGAGCAGGACATTGTCAAGAGGCAAAATCGGGCCTGGCCCCAACGATATGGGGTCAGG
>CABSUD010000296.1:0-2020 GCA_902480795.1 uncultured Collinsella sp.
TTTCGCTCAAAATGGCGCGTCGGCTGTTTATATCTACCTGCCGTTTCTTTGCGGTGCGCATTTTCGGTCAAGTTTCGTCAAGTGTTTGGTCAGCATCTGGTTTGCAGCCGGAGGCCTATTTTGCCCGCGCTGGTCGTGGCCGACCACCCTCCTCGTAAGCTCAAATTGAGGTCTATCAGTTTGAGGAGGATGCCATGACTGACCACGTTTTAGACCGAGCGCATCTGGCCGAAGCCGTCGGCAACGATATTGCCGACATGGCTCACTTTTGGATGCTGCGGAAGTTTCAATTTCTGGAGCCGGCGCGCGAGCAGTTCGAGATTATCGTCGATCCGTGGCTTAGCTATTGCGAGGAACCTTCTCAAAACGAAATCATGGCCTACAACATGGCATTTACCGATTGGCTGCTCTTCGAGCGCCCCTATCGCCATGGCAAGACGCTGCTCGAGCTGTATGTTGATGAGCCGCCGGCATCGCTTTCGCCTGCCTCGCTCAAGCGGCTCGAGCAGGTGCGCGACACACAGTATTTCTCGCGCTTTGGCATTTTGGACAAGGATCCTGCGAACGGCATGGTTGCGCTGAAGGATACGCGCACCGACCGTCGCTTTGATGTCTACGACCCGCATATCGTGCAAAAGGAGCATTGGAGCGACGGCGCGATTGCGGTGCGCCTCGCTTGCGTCGACGATGTCTGGCTGACGGCGGGACAGCTCTATCTGTATGACATCGCGCGCCTGAGTGACACGGCGGTCGATGGACCGGGTGCGGTGCATCCCGAGGATCTGCAGGACGGCTTTGACACCTCGTGCGTCAGCTTCTTTTTGCGCCTGGTCCGCGACATCATGGGCGCCCAGGGGCGCTACGTAAAGTCCCTCAACATCTACGAGCAGGAGTGGGAGTAAGGGATGGGCTGTCGCAGCGCCGCCGCGTGTCTATTTGTCTCGATCTGTAACGTTTAGGGACAAAAAACCGGTCTACCTGTTACAGATCGAGACGAACGCTTGGGCACCGCTGGTTTGTCTAAATCTGTAACGTTTGGGGGCCTGTAGAACGTCTTCCTGTTACAGATCGAGACGTTTGTCGAAGGCGGCAACGGTGACAATGGCCATTTCCCTGATGTGGTGGTGATGAAAGTGTCTAATACCGTTCTTAAACACAAGCAGGCGACACGTAACACCTTGGCGCGGAATAGGATGCTTGCCAGGCTCGCGAAGGCGGCTGAACAAGGCGTGCTGCTTGTGACGCACGACAATGCCGATCTCATGTGGCTGCGGCGTCATGTGGGGACCGATGACATTGCGGAGCCCGAGCCGTATTTGTTCTGCTTTCAGCATGATTGGGTTGCACTGACGCCGGCGGAGCGAGCGTTGCGTACCATCAAAGGGCTTGCAGAGTTTCATCCCGATTGGGCGTTTTGGGGTTATGATGCGGCACTTTTGTGGGGTCTGGAGGTGCCGAATGATCTGCTTGGGCCACGATATCTTGTTAAGACAGGTTGCTCGGTGCCGCTGAGTGCAGGATGCCGACTGTTGCGTCCGCAGACGGCGGGTGCGCTCGAGAGTGTTGACGGCGTGCAGGTTACGTCATTTTGGCGCACGGTGGAGGATTGCTTGCTGCGTGCGCCGTTCTCCTACGGGTTGGCGATTGCCGATTCTGCACTGCGGGCGAAAGGCGTTTCACGTGGGGATTTGTGCGAGCGCCTCCGCGCCGATTGCGAGGGCAGGCGAGGGTATCGCAGGGCACAGGTGATTGCGTCGTATGCGGACGGGATGTCCGAAAACGGTGGCGAGTCTCGGTTTCGAGCGTTCTTTATTGCATACGGCTTTCCGGTTCCGGAGTTGCAGGTGGAGTTTCGCGATCCGCTCGATTCGAGCCAGGTGTTTCGGGTCGATTATTTCTGGAGGCTCGAGGACGGGACGTGCGTGATTGGCGAGCTCGACGGAAAGGGGAAGTATACCTTGCAGAACGGCGAGGGTCGGGAGTCGGTTGACCCGTTCGTGGCAGAGCGTCAGCGGGAGTC
>CABSUD010000297.1:0-2015 GCA_902480795.1 uncultured Collinsella sp.
TAGAGGGTAACTGATTATGGCCAATCGAATCGAACAGGCACGCGCCGCCGTGGATGCGTGCATCCGGGAAGCATATCTGCGCGCCGCCGCGGCGGGCGATCTGCCCGAGGGCGCGGACGTGCGTGGCTCCGTCGAGCAGCCGAAGGACACCGCCAACGGCGACTTTGCCGCCAACCACGCCATGGCGTCGGCCAAGACCATGCATATGGCCCCGCGCAAGATCGCCGAGGCGCTCATCGCGCACATGGACCTGGACGGCACGTGGTTTGCCTCCGTCGAGGCGGCCGGGCCGGGCTTTCTGAACTTCCGCCTGTCCGACAAGTGGTATCAGGACGTGCTGACTGCGGTGGACGACGCCGGCGCGGACTATGGCCGCGTGGACGACGGCCACGGCGAGAAGGTCATGGTGGAGTTCGTGTCCGCCAACCCGACCGGGCCCATGACGATCGGCAACGCGCGCGGCGGCGTGCTCGGCGACGCGCTTGCGTCCGTGCTCGACCGCGCGGGCTACAACGTCTGGCGCGAATTTTACGTCAACGACGCCGGCAATCAGGTCGACCTGTTCGGCAAGTCCATCGAGGCGCGCTACCTCCAGCTCATCCAGGGGGAGGACGCCGTCGTGTTCCCGGACAACGGCTACCACGGCGACGACATCAAGGAGCTGGCCCGGCTCATCTACGAGCGCGACGGCGACAAGTACCTACCCATGCCGAGCGCCGAGCTCTGCGCGGCGTTCGTGGCCTTCGGCCTGCCTTACAACATTGCGCGTATGCAGCGCGACCTCGAGCGCTACCGCATCCATTTTGACCAGTGGTTTCTTGAGAGCAGCCTGCACAGCTCCGGCTACGTGGCCCAGACCGTGCAGCTGCTTGTGGACGCCGGCCTGACGTATGAAAAGGACGGCGCGCTCTGGCTGCGCAACACCGACCTCGGCGCCGACAAGGACGAGGTCCTGCGCCGCTCGAACGGGTTTTATACGTACTACGCGGTCGACATTGCCTACCACCGCAACAAATTCATCGAGCGCGGCTTTGACCGCGTCATCGACGTCTGGGGCGCGGATCACCACGGCCACGCCATTCGCTTCGCCGCGACCATGCGCGCGCCCGCGCTGGGGCTCGAGGGCCGCAAGCTCGACTTCCTCATCATGCCCTTGCGTTTCCTGCCCCAGCCGGCGGCGCGCGCGTCGCATGCCGCCTCATGTGCGAGCACGCTGGTGACCGCCGCGTCGATTTTCCTTGTCTGTTTTGGCTTGCCGAGCCCGTACCGTTCGCCGGACTTGGCGAAGCGTCTTGCGTTGCGCATGTGCGTGATGGTGATCGGACAGCCATCCTGGGTGATGGCGTGGTGCTCGAGGTCGGATTCGAAGCGTTTCAATGCCTCCCAGACGGCGGTGATGCGGCTGGAGCCGCTCATCGACCAGGGAATGTACTTCTTCGGCCCGTATTGGGAGTCCCATGCCTCGATCTGCGACTCCCACGACACCTCGTCGCGGAATCCGGGGTCGCAGTAGGCGCGCACGATCTTGTACCGGTCGTTGAGCTCGTCCATGGCGGCGTTGACCTCGCTGCGCGGGATTCGACCGCCCCATGTCTTCGGGTTCCAGATGGTGGGACGCCGGTCCTCGCCGTAGCGCGGAGTGAAGATGAAGCCCTCGCGTGTTTCGGCCTTGATGCATGTCCAGTCGTCGTTCTCGGAGCCGTCGAAGCCGAGGCACACCTCGGTGCCCTTCGACGGGTTCTCAAGCCAAAGCTCATGCTCGGACACGCTAATATCCCATGTTCCTCAAGACCGATTTTGACAAACTCTTCTGCGAGCGCTGGTAGTTCTGGTTTGTGATCTCCCTTGTTGTCGCTTCGCCGAAGGAATTGACGAATGCGTGGCTTGTGCCGCTTGATTTTGGTTGGCGTCGGATCTGTTCGTCGGAGATTCTGTCGCGCTGTGCCCTGGCGGTGCGGAATGCCTTGGAGGCTGCCCGGTATTTGTCGTAGTTCGCCTTGGTTGCCTCTGGAAAG
>CABSUD010000298.1:0-2010 GCA_902480795.1 uncultured Collinsella sp.
GCGAACGGCACGACAGGACCGAGTCGCAGCGGCAGCGCGACCGCGACTACGCCAAGGAACTGTGCGCATCGCGCCTGGCGTTCACGCTGTCGAGAACCGGCACGTCAAAAGAGGACTACTGCCGCGCCGTCGGCATCTCTAGCTCGACGCTCTCGCGCATCCTCAACAGGCAGACGCTCATGTCGACCTCGACCCTGATCGAGACCGCGAGGTATTTCGAGGACACGAGCGTGTCCTGGTTTTTGGGACTGTAGGAGGACAATTGAATCCCATCGATTTGGTCAAGCACTCAAATATCGAACCGCATGAGCTGAGGCGCATCGCGCTGGCCGCCATCCTGACCGCGCTGCCGCCCGCCATCTTCCAGCTGCAGAGCGCCGCGTCGGTCATCCTGTCCTGCCCGACAGACTACTACTCGCCAGCATCGGCAGCGTGGTTTCTGACCAGGGGCTGCCTAGGCGCCGTGTGGGTCCCGATTATCCTGCTCATCGCCGCCGGTGTCGCCTGCAAGGCGCAGAAGCGCGCGCTCGACCTCGGCATCGCGGCGGTCCTTCTCGCCCTCGCGGTCCGCAGCGCCATCCGCCTGGACCCGTATTCCATCGGCTATCTCGCCGTCGCATTCGCCTGTTTCGCCGTCTCCGGCCTCAAGGAGGAGTAGATCGCTTTGAACACCTCGCCAGAAACCGATATGGTCCCGGTACAGGACGGGGGCAGCGAGAAGACGGGGCTGCTCGAGCTTCCGATCTCCCGTCGAGGAGCCTTCGCCGCGCTCGCCTGCGCGGCGGGACTGGCCCTGCTCGGACCCGCCCGGAAGGCGGAAGCGCTCGCGGGCATGAACTTCAACGTCGGCCAGGGCTGGTTCGGAGCCGCCGACGACTCGCTGCTCGTCCAACAGCTACCATGAATGGCTCTGCGCCGCCCCCGCCAACACCAGCTACTATATAAATCATTACGGGCAATGGCTGAGGTACGCCTTCGCCTGCGTCTTCGAGTGCAATTACGCCAACGAGCTCTACACCCTCGTAGTCGTCAGGCCGTTCGCATGGTGCTCCAGCAAGGACCTGCAGCATGGCAAAGGCCTTTGGGTCGATACCATCTCCGAGGGCGGCGACAACAAGGGGTACGTCTACCTCGACGGCGCCGAGTTCGCCGATTCCCGTTTCGCCGGCGACTTCAGGAACCAGATCGGCTACAAGTACTACGACTGGATCTCCTACGGCTTCTACGACTTCAACGACTTCCAGGGGAGCACGTACTGGGGATCGACCCGCCCGTCCTTCTGGGTCAAGAGGCAGAAGGGCGAGGCGCGCCACAGCGTGTCCAGCAAGCTGCAGGTCTACAACGTGGACTACAACCACTTCGGGACGCACGAGAACATGATCAAGGAAAACGACGCCCCGAACTACTGGTTCCTGAGCCAGACCACCCCTTCCCGCCATTTCAGGATCGAGAAGATCCACATCCGCAACGACGTCACGCTCTACGGCGGCATCTTCTACATCAGGCCCGTCTCCGCGCCGGACATCCAGCTCGACTTGGTGCAGGGCACATATAGCGACGGTAAACCCCAAGCCATGTACGATAACGGACGCGGCGTGTGCCTCTACGAGAACTATCACGGCGTCAACCAGACCTGGATGCTCAAGCCCTATACCAACGACGGCGTCGACACCTTCACGTTCGCCTTAGCCAACATGGTCGGCCCGAACCTGACGCACATGCTGAACAACAGCGGCCATGCGGCGCCCGTGGTCGACCACGGAGTCGTCCAGAACAGCCATGCCGACATCTGGGACATCAACAACGCCGACGGCCGGAGCAAGGCATGGTGGATCCACCACGAGCCCGACGCCTCGAACGAGACCGACCATTCCTGCTACTTCATCACCTCGGATGCCGACGGCCTGCGCCTCGACACCAACGGGGTCACGTCGAACTCCGTCGCAAGCGTATCCGTCCAGTCCGCGGCATGCCCCGGGCGCTGGGCAATCCAGAAGAACGCCCAGTGGA
>CABSUD010000299.1:0-2008 GCA_902480795.1 uncultured Collinsella sp.
GAGTGGTCGGAGGCTATTTGCAAACACGTTTTAGGCAGGTCTAGCCGTAGATGCGTTGGGGCTGTTCTTCGCCCTTGACGGCGGCTTCGGTTACGACGACCTTGGCAACGCCTTCCTCGCTGGGGAGGTCGAACATCGTCTGCTGCAGCACGTCCTCGCAAATGGCGCGCAGACCGCGGGCGCCGGTCTTGCGGGCAAGCGCCATGCGGGCGATCTCGTGCAGGGCGGCGTCCTCAAACTCAAGATCGACGTCCTCGAGCTGGAACATCTTGCGGTACTGGCGCACCACGGCGTTCTTGGGCTCGGTCAGGATCGACACCAGGTCGTCCTCGTCGAGCGCCTGCGTCTGGGTGACGACGGGCGTACGGCCCACGAACTCGGGAATCATGCCAAAGGCGTTGAGGTCCTGCGGGAGCACCTGACGCAGCAGGTCGTTCTCGTCGACCGAGGTGGGGCCGGCGATCTCGGAGTTAAAGCCCACGCCCTTGTTGCCCACGCGGTCGGCGATGATCTTATCCAGGCCCACAAAGGCACCGCCGCAGATGAACAGGATGTTGGTCGTGTCGATCTGCAGCAGCTCCTGCTGGGGATGCTTGCGGCCGCCGGTGGGCGGAACGCTTGCCACCGTGCCCTCAAGAATCTTAAGCAGTGCCTGCTGAACGCCCTCGCCCGAAACGTCACGGGTGATGGAGAGGTTCTCGGCCTTGCGGGCGATCTTATCGATCTCGTCCACGTAGATAATGCCAACCTGCGCGCGCTCGATATCGCCATCGGCAGCATTAATGAGCTTGAGCAGGATGTTCTCCACGTCCTCGCCAACGTAACCTGCCTCAGTAAGCGCGGTGGCATCGGCGATGGCAAACGGCACCTCGAGGATGCGCGCAAGCGTCTGGGCGAGCAGGGTCTTGCCGGTGCCGGTGGGACCGAGCAGCAGGATGTTAGACTTGGCGAGCTCTACCTCGTCCATATCGTCGTCGAACTGCGAGCCCATGTCGTCGTCAAAGGCAGACACCGCGGCGCCGCCCTCAATCACGCGGCGATAGTGGTTGTACACGGCAACCGACATGGCGCGCTTGGCGTCCTCCTGGCCCATAACATAGGCCGAAAGCTCGTCATAGATCTCGTGCGGCGTCGGCACGTGCGTGATGACCTGGCGGTCGTCCTCGAGCTCAAAGCCCTCGGTCTCGGGGTCCACGGCGGGCTGGGATGCAGCCTGACCATGGTCGTTGAGGAAGCCCGGCAGCTTGCCGTTGCGGGCAGCGTCCATAAAGTCCGAAGCCAGCGACTCCTCCAGAATCTCGGAACAGGCGGCGACGCACTCGTCACAGATAAAGATGTTGGTCGGGCCCTTTACGAGGCGACGGACCTGGCCCTGCTCTTTTCCGCAGAAGGAGCAGCGGATGGGGTTGCCGTTCTCGTCAAAGTTGTCCTGCATGTTACCGGCCATCCTAGGCGTCCTTCGCGGCGAGGTCGCGCGAGGTGACGATACGGTCGATCAGGCCGTAGTCAAGGGCCTCAGCAGCGGTCAGGTAGTTGTCGCGCTCGGTGTCGGCCTGGACCTTCTCGATGGGCTGGCCCGAGGCGTCGGACAGGATCTGGTTGAGCTCGCGGCGAGTCTTCTTGATTTCCTCGGCAACGATCTCAATCTCGGTTTGCTGACCCTGGGCACCGCCGCTGGGCTGGTGAATCATGACCTTAGAGTGCCGCAGGCAGAAGCGCTTGCCCTTAGCGCCGGCCGAAATCAGCACAGCGGCCATGGACGCAGCCATACCAACGCAGATGGTGGAGACCTGCGGCTTAATGAAGTTCATGGTGTCCAGAATCGCCAGGCCGGAGTAGACCTCGCCACCGGGCGAATTGATGTAGAGCGAGATATCCTTCTCGGCATCCTGGCTCTCAAGATGCAGCAGCTGGGCAACGACCAGGTTGGCGCTGACGGAGTTAATCTCCTCGCCCAAGAAGATGATGCGGTCGTTGAGCAGGCGCGAATAGATATGGTAGCTGCGCT